>NZ_JASCAJ010000020.1:0-79744 GCF_029967895.1 Acinetobacter sp. V89_7 | reverse complement strand
GCGAAGAGACTCGAACTCTTACACCTTGCGGCGCTGGAACCTAAATCCAGTGCGTCTACCAATTTCGCCACGCCCCCCGATGGCTGTGTATATTATCGATAAGGTTTCATGATGACAAGTCTTTTTTTCAAAAAAACAACCGGTTGATTAAATAAAAATCAAATCAAAGGCTTATGTTTATTATATCGTCAATTTTAGCTGATCAAATGTACATTTTGCTTCACTTACCGATGTAAATCGCTGTGAAAACTGTTTTTTTAAAAGTCCATCAAGTAAAGGATAAAGCCCTGAATATTCATGTACTAGCTGTAAATCGAATGTTTGACAATGCAAATATGCCCACTCTCGATAACTTTTTGCAGTTAATCGGGTGTGATTCAACCACTCATAAAGCATCACTCCCAGTGCATATAAATCACTACCGATACTCTTTTGTGCCCCATGAAATAACTCAGGTGCCATATAACGCGGGGTTGCCGTTATACCTGGTGGTGGATGCATGGAGGCAGAATCACTTTGCTCAAAATCGATCAAGCAAACGCGATTATTGAATATTACACAGTGATCTGGCTTTAAATCACCATGAATGCAGCCAGATTGTTCATAGTCATGCAAGCAATCGAGCAACTGCTCAATCCGCTTTACCACGATGTCAAATGAAAGTTCATGCACGCTTACAGCAAACATTGAACTTGCATGCGGTAAAATCAGAATATCTCCAGTGGTTCGCTCTTGACCAAGCATGCCTAATGTCTCAATTCGCGCTGGCAGAATATGGCTTATACGGTTACTGGCCCATTGATAAAATCCAAGCTCATTGTGAAAGCCTGCTTCTGTCTCAGCATGACGCTCTGCAATTTGTGCTTTGAGCCAGTATTGCTGTCCTCCTGCACGAAATTGATATAAACGGCGCCCTAACGCAAAACGATGACTATGCGTGTGTAATATCAGCTCATGATCGTTAAACATCGGTTATGCGCTGAGTGGCTTACGCTGAGTCGCACTTCCCTTTTGATATTCAAGCACTTCAATACAGTGCTGAATGGTTTTACCAATTCGGGCATAAGTCTCAATAGCAGAAAGTTTGGGCCATGTTGCACGCTCTCCTTGCTGCTGAAGTAGCTTAAACAGATGTGGGCGTGGATTTTGCAGCATATATTTGTACTGGCGCAGATTGAACGGTGCAATAATATTCACATCACCATAATATCGCTGCCCCACGATTCCATAGCCATGATCAAGCAAGCGGCGTACCGGTGCTACTGTGCCTAAGCGCTCGCGAGTAAAATCCATAATTCCCAGCGATATGACTTTTCCTTGGCGACGAAGAATTCGCTGAGGCCAGCTTAAAATATCCTTTCGATAGCGAGAAATGTCGCTTTGCATAAACGGCACCACATGCGGATTAACCTGACTGGCAATGGTGTAATTCAAATTATAAAGACGCGACATTTTTTCTTGCGGGAAATCACTTCTTACGCTGCCATCCACCCATCTGGTATTGGCCATGTAGGGCGTATGCTCACCATCACGGTTTTTACTGGTCAGGCGAACTGCCGGAAAGAGCACCGGAACAGCACATGAGGCCAGCACAGCACTCCAGACCAGCAGATTTGGTGCCGTGTAAGCATTCATAATGCGGGCATTTTGAGAGCCATCATACGGCGCAACCGCTACATTAATATGCAAGCCTGATTTTTCTAAAGCCTCAGAAAAGGTCAGGTCTCCCAAGTTTTCAATCAGAAAAGTTTTAAGGTATTTGACATCTGCAAGCCCACCATTACCTCTAAGCAAATCTTTTGTATCCCGAAAGCGAAAAGCCTCACTAAAAAAAGTCTCGCCGGCCAAAATGCGCTGAAACTCCGATGGGCTCGATGTTCCAAGCATACCGGCCATAATAGCACCTGCGCTCGAACCCGATAGCACTTTCGGCATTAAGTCCTGTTCCATCAGTGCTTTACATACACCACTATGAAATAAGCCCAATGTGGCACCACCTGAGAACATCAGTGCTGGCTGTCCATAGGTTTTTTGACAATTTTTAAAAAAACGGATTTTTTCTGCATGGGTAAGCGTCTGGCATTGACTGCCTGCGACAAACGCCAGTGACGCAGACACTTCTTCAATATAATCTTCAATAATTTGTTTGGTGCCTACGTAAGTCGAGGCAAACAGCATCGGGTGTCCAATATTGGCAATGTCGTGTGTTAATCCTTCTTGTAGCAAATAAACCGTATCTAACACATGTTGTTGCAACCTAAATTTACGTAGTAAATTCAACCGATACGAGATCAGTTCCGCATCGAAATAAGGCGAGCTGTTATCAAATTTCCACTCTTGCGATCCTGTTTCTTCGTCGAGTTGCAAGGCAATCGACTTCCACTCCGAATAGGTTTCAGCATTTTTTAATTGATATTTTAATTTCTTGATACGATATGCCTGATAGGGATTCATATCCGTTTTTTTCATAGCGAACATACCATGTCCTATAGGATGAGTGGTTTCAAAACTATGCTACAGCAATCGGATTTGATCAATTGCGAAAATGTTCTTGTGATCAATTGATTCACAATCAACCCTTTAAAAGCCACGCAAGTCGATATACTCTTTGAGCTATTCTGTTTGATACATATCGACCTCTACTATGGCAAGTTTCGATTTACCCGATCATCTGATTGAGACCTTATCTCGTGTTTTAAATCAGTTACAGCAGACTTTACCTGAGCTACCTCAAGCACCCGATTTTTCGGCGCCCGCATTTAAATGGCAAGATCGACAGTTAAAGCCGATCTATACGCCCAAGACATTTCGACTCGATGACTTAAAAGGCATTGAAGCTCAAAAGAAAAAAATCGTACAAAATACCTTACAATTTCTGCACGGCTTTCCAGCAAACGATATTTTGCTCACGGGCTCTCGAGGCACGGGAAAATCTTCAATTGTGCGCGCGCTTTTAACCGAATATATGGCTGAGGGTTTACGCCTGATTGAAATTGAGCGTGATGATTTAAGCGATCTTCCGCTTATTCAGAAAATCATTGCCGAGCGGCCAGAAAAATTTATTGTCTATTGCGACGATTTAGCATTTAACGCTGAAGATGAAAATTATCGCAGCCTGAAGAGTGTATTAGATGGCTCACTTCAGTCTGGTTCAAACAATTTTATCATCTATGCCACCAGTAACCGTCGTCATTTACTGCCTGAATTTATGCATGAAAATACACCGGTCACTAAAGTTGATGTTCCTCAGTACAAAGAACTACACCCTCAAGAAGCCATCGAAGAAAAAATTTCACTCTCAGATCGCTTTGGTTTATGGCTTTCTTTTTATCCGATGGATCAAAACTTATACCTTGAAATTGTCGAGCACTACATTGTACAAGCAGGCCTTATATTTGATGAAACAGTTCGTGCCGAAAGCTTACGCTGGAGTCAGTCACGCGGACAACGTTCAGGCCGAGCAGCGTATCAGTTTTCCAAGCACTGGATCGGATCGCAGCAACTTCACCAAAATTGTTAGACAATTCATCTGAATTTACGTCCTGTTATGACCCGAAACTGACATCAATAGCCCTGTAGCCTGTCTTGTTATCGCCTCTAAAATAGCCATAGACATGATAAGAAGATAGGCAATCCAATGAATATTTTCTCTGCGCCCAATAAGAATGCCAGAACAGCGTGGCTTGCTAAAGCCATACATCACCTCTACCCCATTTTTCAGTTTTCAGAAGCATCCAGTTCGCATTCAGATCTCAGATCGATTATTCAACCTTATCTGAATGATGAGCGTTACCATTACGCCCAATATCAGTTTTGTTTTCCCAATCTGATTCAGCCTGAAACATTTCTGAATGTACGTGCAAGCTTTGGAGAATCTGGGCTTTATGGTCTAGATACACATAAGGCCTCTGCCACAGATCCAATTGCAGATGTTCAGCTAGCCTATAACTGTCATTTATTGGATAGCACAATCAACTCCAGCGATTCATTTCATAAGGCTGATGTAATCTCGAGCACAGATAAATTACTTTTGGGACAACAGCTATTGATTGAGGGCAACTCTCCCACCTTTAAAATTAAAGGTGAATCTTCATCGCTTCGCTATGAAATTGAGGTTTCGCTATGCAGCCCTGTATCTTGGTTAGCTAAATCTTGGCTCTACGATCATTTAAATTGTATGACACGTTATAGCGGTTATATACAGACCAATTCAAAACATGATGAGGTGCAAGGAACAGGCACTTTTGATTTTGTGCGAAGTGCGCTTGCATCTACACCCAAGAGTTATGCACGAGAGCTTATCGGCAGCTTGCCCGTCTATTTTGTTACGCAGCATATGCTTAATTTAGATGCGCAGACACAAGTGATTTTTTATCGCATGGATTTAGCAGGCAAGCCGCTTTGCAATACGGTATTGATACGGCATAGCGGTGGTTTATGCGAGGTCTATGATGATGTTATTTTTTCTGTCATTCAGTATCAACCGTCTCCTATGCAATCCCCCAACGGACACGACACCTTAGTCGCTGAGCAATTCGAATGGACTGTTTATGACAATAATGGTGATGTGCGGCTTTGTGTCTATGCTCAACTCAACTCCCTGCCTTACACAGGCTATGGCCAAGGCTACATCGCAGGCTTTAAATTTAAAGCACAACAGCTCAATTCTGTAAGCCATGGTCATGGCATGATGGCGCATATCGATATAATGGATCCACAAAATTTAGATCAGAAATCATTCAATGAGCAGTACGGCGGTGAATTTATGCCAAAAACCTAGGATATTCCTGCTATACAATAAAAAAGGCATCTTGATAAAGATGCCTTTTTACAACATGGTCAGGATCAGTGATTGGTTTGCGCTGGATGAGACAACTCGGTCATGGGCCAACGCGGTGTTGTGGTCACGACAAGATTGTCATGCTGACCACATTTCAAACGCTGATAACCTGCAAACGCAATCATGGCGCCGTTGTCGGTACAGAGTGCAGGTTCTGCGTAATAGACCTGTGCTTTAATTTTAGCTAACGAGTGCTCTAAACGTTCACGCAAACGCACATTCGCACTCACACCACCCGCAATCACCAAGCGTTTTAAGCCGGTTTGCTTAAGTGCCTTAACAGATTTTTTTACTAATGTATCAACAATCGCTTCTTGAAAAGACGCCGCAATATCGGCATCGCGTTGTTCTTCTCCTAATTTTTTCAATTGCACCGAAACCGCTGTTTTCAGACCGCTAAAAGAAAAGTCTAACCCTTGGTGCAACATTGGACGCGGAAACTCAAATGCTTCGGGATTTCCTTGTAAAGCCAGTTTGGCAATATTTGGCCCGCCCGGGTAAGGCAACCCCATCATTTTCGCAACTTTATCAAAGGCCTCACCTGCTGCATCATCAATAGACTCACCCAGTAATTCATATTTGCCAATATCATAGGCCGCCATCAACTGGGTATGGCCGCCAGAGACCAACAGCGCAACAAAAGGAAATTCGGGCGGTGTTGCAGAAAGCAGCGGTGCAAGCATATGACCTTCCATATGGTGCACGCCAATTCCCGGCTTATTTAAAGCAAATGCCAAACTACGACCAAATAAGGCGCCGGTCATGAGTGCGCCCATCAGGCCCGGACCACGGGTGTAGGCCACTGCATCAATTTGTGATTTTTTAATTTGGCTGTCATTTAAAAGCTGATCCAGAAGTGGAATCATTTTTCTGACATGATCGCGTGATGCCAGCTCAGGCACCACACCACCATATTCTGCATGAAGTTTAATCTGACTGTAGAGGACCTGTCCGAGTAGCCCTCGTTCGCTATCATAAAGCGCCAGACCCGTTTCATCACACGATGTTTCAAGACCCAAAACAATCATTTAACCGCCTATTACATGCTACAAAAATTGTGTCATCGCTATTATAGACTTGTGATATCAGTTGTAAATGAGTAAAATACTGACCTTCACTTGTCATCTAGTGCAATCGTGCGTTAGATGTTATCCATAATCTAGAGGATTTTACATGCCACAAGTTAAGTTGAAAGAAGGCGAGCCAGTTGACGTAGCAATCCGTCGTTTCAAGCGTTCATGCGAGAAAGCGGGTGTTTTGGCTGACGTTCGTAAGCGCGAGTTCTACGAAAAACCGACTCAAGAACGTAAACGCAAAAAAGCTGCTGCTGTTAAACGCTACCAAAAGAAATTGGCGCGTGAATCTGTTCGCACTACTCGCCTTTACTAATTAATTTGTGATTGACTGCCTAAAAAGATGACGACGATGACTTTAAAAGACCAGATTACTGACGTATTAAAAACTTCAATGCGTGCCAAAGAAATGGCAACAGTAATGGTGATTCGTGGTCTTCAGGCAGCAATTAAGCAAATCGAAGTCGATGAGCGCAAAGAGCTTGACGACGCGCAAGTTCTTGCGGTCATTGAAAAGCAAATTAAACAGCGTAAAGAATCGATCAAAGCCTTTGAAGGCGCTGGTCGTGATGATTTAGCTAGTAAAGAGCAAGCCGAGATTGAGGTTATTTCTCAATTTCTACCAGAAGCTATGACTGAGGAAGCGCTTGACTCTCTCATTGAGCAAACGATTGCTGCTCAAGGTGCTACTAGCATGAAAGATATGGGTAAGGTGATGAATTCTCTACGTCCGATCATAGCCGGGCGTGCCGATCCTGCACAAGTCTCTTCCAAAATCAAAGCCAAATTGAGTTAATAGAAAAACTTAATTAAACGTACATTCAATATTGTAGGCTTTCACCAGTTGCATCTCCTTCGATGCCAATACTTGTTGAATCAAATCCTGTTTGGTCAAACGAGCATAAGATAGCGGTAAATCTCCACGATACTTCTCTGTAACTGCGTACATATGATCAATGTACTGATCGATCATGCCACAATACTGTGCTTTTTGCGCATCGTTAAATCCAGTTTGTTTCGGATTGAGTGATCGCAGGAAAGTTTTCATTTGTTCACTGTACTGCTTGGATATTTTATCTACCGCATTTAAATAGCGTTCAGGCATTGCAGCATGCCCTTGCTGCATCACCACACAAAAAACCACAACGAGTATCTGATTCAATTTCATTATTTTCAATTATTTCATTCATCTTCGATTTAATTTTTAAAAGTATAAAAGATTTAGAGAGCTGTTACTTGCTCATGATGCTTTTTAACATTTATTTTTAAATGTTTAAAGCATGGTCAGCCTGCATTTCTTTTAAACGTTGATCAATCCGCGCAGATAAAGCAGCATTAGTTGTCGCCAAACGCTGAGCATGCAACATCGATTTAATTGCATTTTCTTCATTGCCTGACCAAAACTGTACTTCAGCCCGATACCGCAAAGCATTGATTTGATTGACTGAAGTCTGTGGCTGAAGTGCTGCGGCTTGCTGCATCAGGCGCCATGCCTCGATATCTCTCGGATTTTGATTAATAAACTTTTGTACCAGTTGTTGCGCCTGCGATGGTTTACTTTGTTGAATATAAACAGTTGCAAGCTTATAACTCAGTGCACGATTTTCTGGCATTACCTTCTGTGCTGCATTGATAACAGCGTAAGCCTGCTCGTACTTATGTTGATCCAAATACACATCGGTTTGAATTAGAGCAAACAAAGTATGCTGCTTGAGCGAATCTGGAAGGCTATCGAGGACATTTTGCGTAGCCTGACTATCACCCCGATTTAAATAAAACGCAGCAAGCCCAAACTTCGCTTCATTGTTGCCTTGTTTTACGATTGTTTTAAGTTGCTCTTCCGTCGCTTGATTCGAAACGGCCGCTGTGTACCATTTTAATATTTGAAAATTCGGATCATATAAACTATGCGTCACTTTAGGCAATTGATTCGCTCTTAATCGTGCCTCGCTCATTCGCTCGGTGGTGAGTGGATGAGTCATCCAGAAATCGGGTAAAAACCCAATCCCGACACTAGAGCGCTGCATGGTTTCAAAAAAATCGGCCATACTTTGCGGATTATAACCAGCAGCATACATATATTGCATGCCAATTCGGTCTGCTTCACGCTCTTGATTACGGCTATAGGTCAGTTGTTTATCAATGAGAGCTGCTTGCGTTCCCAACATCAGTGCAGAGCCTGCTTCACCATTCGATTTAGTCGCCAGTGCCGCCCCCACCAATATGCCTGCAAGCGCCAGTAATCCTTGCCCCTTAAATGCTTCTTGAGAACGGCTATAATGCCGCTGCGTAACGTGTGCCACTTCATGCGCCATCACACCAGCGACTTCATCAATATTTTGCGCATTGGCAATGAGGCCAGTATTGAGTGCAAATAAGCCACCGGGCACAGCAAAGGCGTTAATTTGAGGGCTTTTCAGTATCACTAAACCGACGGGCTGGCTCATTTGAGTTTGCCCTAAAATTCGGAAAAAAATCTGAGCATATTGATCTTGCAACCATGGATCATGCATAACAGGTAATTGTTTCTGAATTTCTCGATATACTTTTTCACCGATCTGTTTTTCTTTTTGTTGATCGATCAAACCCACGCCGCTTGAAATCTCAGGCACATCAAAATGCACGCTATGATCAGCAAAATTAAAATCGGAATGTGCCGATGCTAGGGTGGCAACCGCAGTGACTCCCAGAATCATAATGCTACGTTTCAACTTCACACTCAGGCCGAACGAATTTTTAGTACTATAGCACCCACAACATTCGTAAAGTGCTACAAAGTGTTAGAAGAGTTTAATCATGATTCTTTTACAGTGAAGCCATTATTGCTTTAAAAATTATTTAAATTCCGGATTGACCAGATAGGCTGGTGTCTGATCATCTAGTGCTGTCTGTAAATTTTTAAACGCGAGCTCTGCCATTTTATAGCGTGTTTGCGCAGTCGCCGAACCAATATGCGGTAATGTCACCACATTGTTTAGTTCAAACAACTCTGAAGATTGTAAAGGCTCTTTTTGATAGACATCCAAACCTGCTGCAAAAATCTGTTGCTGCTTTAAGGCGTCAATCAGTGCAGCCTCATCAATCACCGAACCACGAGAAATATTCACCAGCACAGCATGAGACTGCATCTGAGCCAGCTCATTTTTACCAATTAATGCTTCAGATTCCGTATTGAGATCTACCGCCACCACCACAAAATCAGACGATTGCAGCAGTGTATTTAAATCACAATACGTTGCATTTAATGGTTGGGCAAGCGCCAACTTTTCACGGCGGTTATGATAAAGAATATTCATATTAAAGCCGTATAGGCCACGACGCGCAATAGCAGCGCCAATATTACCCAGTCCAATAATACCCAGTGTTTTTCCGTAAATATCCTGACCAAACTGTGCTGGAGCAACAGTACGTTTCCATTCACCTGATTTGGTCCATCGATCTAGATGCGGCACCTGACGTGCTGCACTCATTAACAAGGTAAATGCCAGATCGGCTGTGGTTTCGGTCAATACATGTGGTGTATGTGCCAACCAGATCTGACGCTGATTGAGATAATCCACATCATAGTTGTCATAACCGACACTTACCGTTGAGATAATTTTTAAGTGCTTGGCTGGCGCCAGATTTGATTCGTTAAGTAGTCGTCCCGCTCCAATCATGCCATGCGCGTCGACAACTTCTTCACGGATTTGAGTATTGATATCGCCCTGCTTAGGATCTAAAACCCGAACGTCATAGAGTTCTTGTAATTTTGCTAATATTTTTGAGTCGATCTGGCTAAATACCACTACCTTTTTTTTCATTTCTTTCCCTTTACGATGACTGCATTAATGTCCACAAACGTTTTTTGAGTATCGGCTTTTCCAACATCTCACTTAAGCTGGCCAGATACATACAATCTGTATGTGTTAAAAACTTCAGCTTACCCAAGCATAACACTTTTTTATCGATTGCTATGGCATCTAAAAACCCTTGAACATAGGCCTGCACCCCACGTGAATCTCTAAAATCTAAACGCGGAAATGGCCAGCTCAGTTCAGCATATTCACCTGGCATAGCAGCTTGAATATTTGACCAAAGCTGACTTTCAGCCTCGGTTAATCCAGTTGCATCAATCACTAACACTTTGTCCTGAAAGCAATATGCTTCAAACTGAAACGCATCACATTCGACCAGTGCTTCAAGCTCGAGCAGTACTTTAGGCTGTTGAGGCACAGTATTTTGTGCTGTAATTTCAACATGAACCGGTTGTTCCTGAACCGGCTCCAATACAGGTAAAGATTTTGTTTCAGGAATATTGACAGCAACATCTACATACTTAGGTACGGCCAGTTGTTGCTCGGGCATTTGATCACGCCATATGGACGCCGCTGTATTTTTTTGAGCAACGTGATGACGTGGTATCCATACATCCACACCCATTGCTGCTAAAATATTCCGCTGCTGACCGACCATTCGTTTCTATCTATACATTCATTTCAACGCGCATTTTAACGTGTCTCGGCCCGCTTTGCAGCCTTTTCTCTTGCCTGTTTTGATACATAGCATTTAGATAATCATGAGGCTATTTTTCTTCTGCATTTCATCCACAATATTGGCAGACTCAAATCCAAAGCGCCAATACAATAACTCTAGAACATCCATTTCATCTTGGGTAATAATACGATCATTCCAGAGACACATCTCAGCCACACCTAAAATACTCAGACGATCACGCAACAAAAGTCCTGCGATGTCATTTAAGATTTCTGCTAGGTCAATCGGCTCATCGGATATTTCGGAAAAGAGCTGCATATCCTCAAAGGTTAAAATACTTTGCAAGATACGCTCGCGCACTTCAAGCTGATTAGGACTATTGATTTGCTGCACATGCAGTAAAGCATCGATCAAACGCACAATCTGCGGTTTGACATCTTCTAATGCAGAAGGCGTATGATTAGGCATCAGGTTCAATTCATACTTTACCCGCTCAAGCAACAACGCATCGAGCAATCCAATTTCACCATCCTCTTGAATAATTAGAGCCAAACGGGTCAGAAACTGACGTGCAATACTCGCCGGCATATTATCAATGTTACGACATGCCTCATGAAAAATTTGCACATGCACACGACCATCTAAATGGAGCAGCGCATCTACAATGGCCTGACTGACCGCAGCATCTTGCGGAATAAATTCGCGATACTGCCGGATCATTAAAATCGCCACCATAACCTCACGCGAGCCTGTTGCAGTTTGGAGTGCTCGCTGTAGTAGCTCAGGTCTTAGCATACCTTGACGAATTTCAGGATTTAACGGCTTGATGGCATCATTTAAAGAAAAGCTGATCGGCGATAACCGCAGCAGCGGTAAAGGCTGTGGTGATGTCCAAGTAATATGAAATTCATCATGTTCGTCTTCAAGTGGCATAAACAAACTAAACAGTGCTCGGCTACGTAGTTTTTTTAAATTCTCAAGTTGTGAATCTTGTAAAATTGAAGGATTAAGCCGATGGATACGATCTTCAATGCTCGGGTGAATATTCATCCAGCTTTGTGGACTGAGTGAATTGGCAAAACACATATGTGCAATGGCTTCAGAATACACACTATGAATTTGCGACCCTGCGTGGTGTACGTAAATTCGTAATAGTGTTTGCAAATTGGCGTGGCTATCTATCAATTGCAAGGTTTTCAGATCATTTCGAAAGGTACGGCGGCTCAGGGTGAGATATTTAATAAAACGAGTAATTAAAATCCCCATACTGCCAGTGAGCCAAATGACGCCACCAATGGCCACCAAAATGGTTTCAAATCTATGTCGTTTATTTTTCTGATAGGGCTTAAAACCCAATTTGGCAATTTTACTACCCCATTGGCTGAACGTAGTTAAACCACTATAGAGAATTTTTAACTTGGTATTTTCAACAGCCTCACCGGAAAGGATTTGATTAAACTCATGCGCCAATAAACCATATAATTCAAGCTCGTCCAGATTTTGCAAGGCACCCCAAGTTAATATAATGACAATATCTTTTGAATGAAAACCCGCAGTCAGGGCATTTACCCCCACCTCATCGGGCAGTACATATAGCACAGGAGGTTCGAGAGCAAACTTTTTGGCCAGCTGATCGGAAATTTTTAAAGCGGAACTCTCTTCAGGCGTACTTTTAAGCAATACCAAGCGGCGCCCATTGAGCTGTTTGGCCAGTGAATGTCCACCTTCACGAAACACATAAAACTCATAAGCGGCTGAGCCACCAATAATGAAAAACAGTAAAATGAGTAAATAAGGACTTAAAACATGCCAGACAATCGACTGGGTATAATCAAAAAAATGAACCGCAAGCCCAAGCGTAACATTGAGAATAAAGATGGTAAGCAGCATGGCAAGAAAACACATACTGATCGACCACATGATATTTTTATTTTCTATCAGATAGTGACGAACTTCTCTCAACTTGAAACAACCTTACTGCGCTTGTTTTGCCCCATCATAAAATAAAAAAGCGGGAAAAACCCGCTTTTTTATCAAGGAAACTCAGTGCTCGTGAATTCCAGTTAAATCCACTGAGGCCGCATCGATATTCACATCAATATAACCATCGGATTTCTTTTTCGCAGTGTCATTACGCTTTTGTTCAAGGTTTTCTAGGTAAGTATGGTCAATACCACCTGTGACATACACCCCATCAAATACCGAGCAATCAAACTCACGCAAATCTGGTACTTTTGTGGTACGTACTGCACTCTTAAGATCATCTAAGTCTTGAAAAATCAAACGATCGGCACCGATAATTTCTTGAATTTCTTCAACACTACGCTGAGAGGCAATCAGCTCAGTTTTCGCCGGCATGTCAATACCATAGACATTTGGATATTTGACCATAGGCGCAGCTGATGCGAAATACACTTTTTTTGCACCTGAATCACGCGCCATCTGGATGATTTCATTACACGTGGTACCACGTACAATCGAGTCATCCACCAACAAGACGTTTTTGCCTTTAAACTCAAGCTCGACCGGGTTGAGTTTCTGACGTACTGATTTTTTACGCTGCTGTTGCCCCGGCATAATAAAGGTACGACCGATATAACGGTTTTTCATGAAACCTTCGCGGAACTTCACACCCAGCATATTGGCCAGTTCGAGCGCAGAAGTACGGCTTGTATCTGGAATTGGAATGACCACATCAATTCCATGATCCTCACCCCATTCTTTTAGAATCTTGCTGGCAAGCTTCTCACCCATTTTTAAACGCGCTTTATAAACCGAAATGCCATCGATAATCGCATCTGGACGCGCAAAATAGACGTATTCAAAAATACAAGGACGATGCTGTGGATCTGCCGCGCACTGCTTGGTGAACATTTCGCCTTGATCGTTAATGAAAATCGCCTCACCTGGCTGAATATCACGTTCAATTTTAAAGCCAAGTGCTGTAATCGCAACAGATTCAGACGCAATGATGTACTCCAGTCCTTTTTCTGTTTCACGCGAGCCATAAATCAGCGGACGGATACCGTTTGGATCACGAAAGCCCACCAGACCGTGTCCTGTGATCATCGCGACAACGCCATAGGCACCTTTACAGCGCTCATGAACACGGGAAACCGCATGAAAGACATCTTCTGCAGTTGGTGATAACTTGCCGCTTTTTTGCAATTCGTGCGCAAAAACATTCAATAATACTTCAGAATCAGAATCGGTGTTCATATGACGCAAGTCTGTTTTAAACAAATCGTCATGAATATCCGCAGCATTGGTCAGGTTACCATTGTGCGCCAGCGTGATTCCGTAAGGTGAGTTCACATAAAATGGCTGTGCTTCTGCACTACTTGAAGAACCAGCTGTTGGGTAACGTACATGCCCGATGCCATAGTTCCCGATCAGTGCACGCATGTGACGGGTATGAAAAACGTCACGCACCATACCGTTGTCTTTACGCAAAAATAAACGACCATCATGACAAGTCACTATCCCAGCTGCATCTTGTCCCCGATGTTGCAACATCGTTAATGCATCAAACAACATTTGGTTAACTGGCGATTTACCGGCTATACCAACTACTCCACACATAGCAACCTCGCAGACAAGCTAGGATTAATAAAAAGGATTTTTCGTTGAATGGTCAGAATGGTCTTTGTCGACTCGATCTAGTTCTGCCACTTCATTTGAAGGTCGATGAAATAAACGACCTTCCGATGTCACTTCACGTATCGCTTCATTGGCTACATCTTTCGACAGCTCTGTTGCCAAAGGCGCATACGGCAATAAGGTTTGAATGACTTTAGACTGTTTCCAATGTGGAGAGGTTTCGACCCACGGACCTACACCTTGCATGGTAATCAAAACGATCATGAGGCCTTTTAACGTACCAAAAGCACCGCCTGCCATCCGATTGATGGGCCCCAATTTCATACTTTTGAGTAATGTATCCAGTAGTGCAGTGACTAGCCAGGTCAAAACAATAATAACCAGCACAATGAAAGCGAACGCCGCGATTTTCTGAACCACGGGGTCATGGCTTAACATCATCATGCTCGGTGCAAGGGGATTGGCATATTTTGCCGCGACAATCAGCGCAAATATCCAGCCAATCAAGTTCGCAAAGGCTTTAATAAATCCTTGTCGCAAACCGTTAAGCCCTCCAATGAGCAGAAATATCAGAATGATGATATCAAGCGTATTCATCGTTTAAGTTATGGCACTCACACATTGTTTAACTAATTCAGGTCCTGTATAGATGAGGCCACTATAGATTTGTACAAGGGTGGCACCTGCTTCTATTTTTGCTACAGCATGTTCACCTTGCGTAATTCCACCCACACCAATCAAAGGAATCTGTCCATTGAGCACCTCTGCAAATTGACGCAGACAAGCAGTACTCTTTTCAAAAACAGGTGCACCCGATAGACCACCCGCTTCATTTCCAAATGCAAGATTTTCAACGCCATCACGTGATAATGTGGTATTCGTGACAATCAGACCGTCAATTTTAAAGGTGATTAATTGTGCGGCTATAAAGTCGATATCTTCACGGCTTAAATCTGGCGCGACCTTAAGTACCAATGGCACATAATGATGATACTGCTCTGCAAGCTCAAGCTGACGTTGTTTTAATGTATCTAACAGTTCGGTCAGTGCATCGCCACTTTGAAGACTACGTAAATTTTTGGTGTTTGGAGAAGAAATATTGACTGTAATGTAGGACGCGTAATTATAAACTTTTTCTAAACAAATCAAATAGTCATCTACTGCATTTTCAACAGGTGTATCGGCATTTTTTCCGATATTAATCCCTAAAATGCCTTTGAATTTTGAAGCCTTCACATTTTCGACGAGCTGATCGACACCGTCATTATTGAAACCCATGCGATTGATAATGGCTTTGGCTTCAGGAATACGAAACAAGCGCGGCTGCGGATTACCTGCTTGCGGGCGAGGCGTGATCGTCCCGATTTCGATAAATCCAAACCCAAGTGCCGCAAGCGCATCAATATATGCGCCATTTTTATCGAGCCCGGCAGCTAAGCCCACTGGATTTGGGAATTCTATCCCCATGCAGGTAACTGGTTTTGCGTCAATTTTCTGACGAATGAATCCCATTTTATGGGCAGACTTTAAAAGCGATAGCGTTAAGTCATGTGCACGCTCGGGTGCCATAGAAAACAACAAAGGGCGAGCAAGCGAATATAACATAAGCAGTCAAAGTCTATAGCTTTTTGAGGTGCGTCTATTATAGGCACAGGCGCCACAAAACGCCATGCTTGCAGGGGCTTTATTTTAGCGGGTTAATGCACTGTCGCCGTTAATTTAATCTGATTATTTACAGAAACTAATTCCATCTTTTCAATACTTAAGCCCGTTTGAGTTAACTGCATTAAAAAATTCGCCAAGACTGCATAACTTTGATGTTGCGCAACGATTTGTAACGTTTCCCCTACTTGCTGTGCCGAAACACTCACCCCCTGCTGCTGAGAAACGCGTTGCACTTTTTCTGTAAGACTCAATTGCGTATCGGTCGAGGGTTTAAGTGATGCTGCATTGGTCTGCATCCAGACCATTTGGTCTTTGAGCACATTCAAACGTTGCTGTTGTCCATCTGCAAGGTGATGCATCATCCAGAGTGACCAACCAATCGCAACAATTGCAACAAAAAGGCTGGTGAAGATCACCAGATAGCGTTCTCGCACCGACATTCGTTCGAGTGCCTGCTGTACGGTTTCCATTTTTTGCTCAAAAGCACTTTGCAACTGATTCATGATTTTCATTATTGTATTTTTACCATTCCCAATGAGCCTGCACCATTGGCCTGTACTTGCCCTAACTCTGCCTTGAAACCTTGCTGATTAAGCTGCTTGGTCAGATTTTGTAAATCATCTGACGAATTTGCCTTAAGCTGCATCGTCAACACATTGGCCTCATAATTCACTTGTTGAGCAGAAATCTGGCGTTGCATCAGAATCGGGCCAACCCGACTTAACAAGTTTAATGCATTGGTATCGCCAGCCTGATTCAGGCGAAGCTGACTTTCAAATAAACTTTTTATATTTTGCTCAGTGATTCGGCCATTATCGCCAAACCATTCTTTGTACTGGGCAATTGACTGCTCTGCGGTCTGGTTCGCCACTTTTTTAAGTTGTACCCAACGAAGCAAATCATAACTAAACTGCACCAATATTACCGCCGCCAATATTACTGCACATACTTTCCAGTATGACGAGACTGTGACGGTACTTTTTGGTTTAGGCAGCACATTCAGCGGATGCTGTTTGGCTTTTAAAACTGGCTGAAACTGATATTCAAATACTTCGTGCTCAGCTTCAGGAGTCGAGGTAAGAAGTGCATCAAACTGTGCTTCGCTCAGATTGGCATACTTATAGTGTGCAACCAAAGGTGTCAAGCTTACAAATAACCCCACATCTTCAATACTTGCGCCAGCAAATTCATGCGTTCTGGCTAATGTATGCTGATGTACGTTTGCAAGTATGATTTGATCGGGCTGAGGTACAGGTAACAATAAAAAGTCTGGTAAAAGTGCAATCAGCTTTACAGGCAACAAACTTAAAGATTGCTGCCAAAGCTGCAATGATGATAAAGCAACCCCCATGACAGTGAGCGAATCTGGTGCCTTGAAATGATGCACAATCTGCATTTGATCGATAGGTAAAGTCACATACTCTTCGAGCAAATAGCGTATGCCATCTGGACCCAATTGCTTTACATGCTGTTTTGAGATTTTCTGCTGTATAAGCTGAATATTTCGGCTCGAAAAATACACGACCGCTTCTTGCCCCTGAAAAGGCTGAAGCTCATGTATAAGCTGTTCAAGATTGCTTGCCGATTGCCAATCATTACCTGTTGACCACAGCCATGCCCCGTCCGCTTCTGGCATCCATATATACAGCATAAATTTTTTACTACCGTTTAATTTTCTTTATATCGTAGGTACAAAGCTTTTTTCTTGCGATGACAATCCATTGGCAATCACAGTTTGATGATAAAGACGTGCTTCTGCAAGCGCAAAAGGATTAAAATGCTCGTGGGTCAGTTGCTCTGCAATATGTCCCACAACATTCATATGACACACCACCACAATCGACTCAAAAGGTAATTGTGCCAGCCATTCAATTGCATCTTTGGCATCATCTTCAGGCTTGATTTTATCACATATCAAAACTGGAACATTTGGAAAAATCTGCTGTATATGTTGTAGTGTTTCTTGCGCACGAAGTAGAGGACTCACCACAAAAATCTCAGGATTAACCTGCTCTTTAAGAAACTGGGCAGTTTGTTTGGCCTGTGCGTGCCCCAGTGCCGTAAGTGGCCGTGTCATATCATTTCCGTCAAGCGCTGGAGATGCTTCTCCATGACGAACTAAAGTAAGTTGCATAACAATTCCTTAAAAATTATCGCGTTATTATATCGGCTGTTTGTTACATTTATTCTTCAAACCTGATGATGCGGTAATACAAACTCAACATCACTGCGGTGTCCGTTTTTCATGAGGGCCAAAGCAATATTTAAAGGTGGCGCACCTTCAAAAATCACTTCATATAATGCATTGGTAATCGGCATATAAACATCTAACTCCTGTGCACGAGTACGCACTTGCACGATGGTATTGATGCCCTCCGCGGTTTGTCCTAGAGCCTTAACGGCTTCATCTAAGGTTTTACCTGAACCTAAAGCATAACCAATCTGATAATTACGGCTCAGCGGGCTATTACAGGTCGCAAACAGATCGCCCACACCAGAAAGCCCTAAAAAGGTCAATGGATTAGCTCCCAGCTTCACGGCAAAGCGACTCATTTCAGCCAGTGCACGAGTTATAATCATACTTTTGGTGTTTTCACCAATATTGTGCGCGACCGCCATACCCATAGCGATTGCATAAATATTTTTGAGCGCCCCACCAAGCTCTACGCCGTGTACATCGTCACTTCCAAACACACGAAACAGAGCACTATGCAATGCATGCTGAACCGCATAACGAACCAGTTCGGAGTCGCTTGCAATAACAGTACCAGATGGCATGCCGGCGACAATTTCTTTGGCAAGATTTGGACCAGATAACACACCATAAGGGACTTCGGGTAACTCGTTTCGAATAATTTCGCTCATAAAGCTAAATGAATTGGCTTCAATGCCTTTAGTGAGTGAAATTACAGCCTGCGCGCTAATAAAGGGTGAAATCTGCTTGATCACTTCGCGAAAAGAATGGCTTGGAATAGCCACCAAAATAATATCGCGATCACGCACCGCAAGCTCAAGATCAGAAACTGCTTTTAATCCTGCCTCTAAGTTAAAGTCTGGTAAGTATCGCTGGTTAATGTGTGTATGATTGATTTCATCTGCCATGCTCTGATCACGAATCCAGATCATGGTGTCACAGCCATTACGGGTGGCTAGATTGGCCATTGCCGTACCAAAACTTCCCCCACCCAAAACGGTTACACGCAGCGCGGTTTTCTGATCCACTGCAACGGGCTCTACGAGATCAGTAAATTTCAAATCGGTCATGCTTAATCCTGTTTTTTATTTTTTAGCGAGTCGGCCACTGCGTCACGTAATCTTCAATTTTCACCTCAGCGCGCGGTGAAATAGATTTAGCAGCTGTTCCGACGTAAATAATACCAGAGATTAAGTCACGCGCTTCAAGACCTAAATGCTGTTTTAACCAGGTTGATTCAATCACTGCACCAGTGCGCCACATTGTCGAGAAACCTTGTGCCTGTAATGACAACAAAAAGTTTTGAATAGCAGCACCCGTACTTAGAGTTTGTTCAAATAAAGGGACTTTAGGATGATCTTGATAGTGTGTTGCTGCAATCACCAGCAATGGCGCACGAAATGGATGCTGCTTCACACGATCTAACTGATTTGGATCGGTTTCACCAAGATCTTCTAATGCCTGTACTAACGCTTCGCCAAATGCAGCACGCTGCTCTGTATCAATCACAAAAAAACGTGTCGGTTTTAATCGGTGATGATCAGGTGCGGTCAATGCAGCTTGAAAAGCTTGATTTAACTGTTGTGCTGAAGGTGCAGGCTCAGTTAGCTGTCCAATCGATTGACGTTGATGAATTACATGATGAATTTGGCTGGCGTCTAACTCTGTCATTTATATTAAATCTAAATCATAAAACTCAAGTTAGAGTAGCACATTCGTAATGTATTGCTCTATGTTCAACTTGGGCTTTTCACAAGATTTCTATTGTCATTTCATCCAAGATGCATAACCGCATCAAAACCTATACAACACCTAAAACGTAAGCTGCAAAAAAAATGTTCAAATACAGAAGTGTCTTAAAAATCGAGTAATGAGAAAATGAACTACAAAATATTAAGTACTTTGCTGGCAGGTGGTATTTTGGTGCTGTCTGGTTGTGCCACCACCCCATCTGCAACAAATGCCATCATGCTGGCAAATAATCAATACGAAGTCACCGGAATTGGCAAATCTAATTTAATTGCAAAAAATAATGCGGTGGCTGCTGCAAATAAAACCTGTGTGCGTAGCACACCAGTGATTGTAGATGAAAAAACCGAATACAATGGCGTGTTAAAAGGTGTCGTCGACGAGCAAACCGGTAAAATAGTGGAAGCCGCTGCTGGCGTGATTGGTACACTAGCAGGCAAAAATGCATCTCTCGCTAAAGATGATGACTATCAGACCACGCTTAAATTTTACTGTAAGTCCAATTAAGCACTCCAAAAACAAAAAAGATCCCACTTTAGGGATCTTTTTTTGGCTCAGCCTCTTAAGCTTAGCAATAACCTTCAATTCGAGTCAGCGGTAATTTCTTTCCAATCGCTTTTTCGATTTCTGGCAAATAAAACGCATCGTCTTCTGAAAGAAAACTAATACTTACACCTTGCGTTCCTGCACGACCTGTACGACCAATCCGGTGCACATAGTCATCAGACTGCTCTGGCAAAGTAAAGTTGACCACATGTGATACACCATCCACATGAATCCCACGACCAGCAACATCGGTTGCAATCATGATGTTGTTCTTACCCTGCTTAAACTGTTCGAGCATTTTAAGACGCTTATCTTGAGCAATTTCACCCGACAACATTCCCACTTTGTAGCCATCCTTTTTAAGATGATCATACAAGCGGCGTACCTGATCACGGCGATTGGCAAAAATCATGACTTTATCAATCGGCTCTTCGCGCAAAATATCTTGCAAAAGACGATATTTGTCCTGTTTTGCAACCACGTAAACACGCTGCTCGACATCGTTATTGGTTTTTTGCTCAGGTTCAATTTCTACTGTAACCGGCTCATGCAACCACTGACGCGCCAAATTTAGAACATCATAACTGAATGTTGCCGAGAACATGAGGGTTTGACGTTGTTCTTTACGTGGCGAAAAACGCACAATACGTTTTACAGATGGAATGAATCCCATGTCCAGTAAGCGATCGGCTTCATCAATCACCAGAAATTCGATTTGATCCAACCAAACTTCTTTTTGCTCGACAAAATCAATCAAACGACCGGGGGTCGCCACCAGAATATCCAGAACTTTTTCGTTGAGGGGTTTCTTTTGTTTGTCGAAATCGACACCACCCACCAAAGTGAGTAAATTTAACCCTGTGAAGCGAGTCAACTCTTTTGCATCACTTTCGATTTGCAAAGCCAGTTCACGCGTTGGTGCAAGAATCAGTGCACGTGGCTCACCACGGTAGCGCTGTTCTTTAATGGGGTTATTCAACAAATCATTGATTACACTGATCAGAAAGGCAGCGGTTTTACCCGTTCCCGTTTGCGCTCGACCAATTGCGTCATGCCCTGCCAATGTATATTTTAAAACCTTTTGCTGAATTGGGGTCATTTGTGTAAACCCTAATGCATCAATCGCTTTTTTCAGTTGCGGATGTAAATTCAAGGTTTCAAAACCAGATACCATAAACTCGTGCTCTAACGTTAATCACTCTGATGTAGTCAGTAGTATAAAACAAAAACGCTCCAATTTAAAAAATTGGAGCGTCAGTCAATCAATTAGATTGATTAGTCTAAAGGCTGAACGTTTTCAGCCTGAAAACCTTTTTGACCTTGTACAACGCTGAATTCTACGCGTTGACCATCACGAAGTGAACGATGGCCATCACCCATAATTGCACGGAAATGAACGAATACGTCATCACCGCCATTGCGTTGAATAAAGCCAAAGCCCTTGGTATCGTTAAACCACTTTACTACACCTTGTTCACGAGCTGTCATAAGTCAATCCTCAGAAGTTAAATTAAAGGACCTTCCGGTGTTGCAAACAGCATAGCAAACAAGATTCAAAATTCTTTGTTATTTCAAAGCTTGTAATCATTCTGTAAAACTATCAACAATTTCCCGGTTACATCCATTTGTTAAAGGGTTAATAACAATTATTTTTGATAACGCATAAATCCTAAAACCACTCGAGATTAACATGGGTTGATCACAATTAATAGATTTATTTTTGCTATTTATCTTCATTTTTTAATTAAATTTTTTATCGACTTGATCGGGAATTTTTTTAGCAGTTTGATTGTGGTTTTTACCTGTGCTTGATTTTCTGCTAGAGTAGCTTTTCAAGTGTGCAACCCATCGTTTTTATTGATGCAAGATTCAGTTTCTTCACTTTCTGTTATTGAGATTAATGCCATGGGTCAACCCTGCCCTATGCCGCTATTGATGCTTAAACGTCAACTTAAAAAGACAACCGGCCCCCAAGTCTTTAAACTATTGTCATCTGACCCGCACAGTGAAATTGATGTAACACGATATTGCCAAATCAATCAACTGGCTTGTAAATTGACTAAAATATCAGACCACGAATTTCATTACTTGATTGAATCTTAATCATTTATTATTTAACATATTGCGCTTAGTGCCTATAAAACTTTACATTTCTCTACCCAATCTTTCTTAATTATGAAGGTGCTTCACATTAAGATGTTTTTATTGGTTATACCATCCTATAAGGAGTACTCATGAGTGACAGCAGCAATCAGTTGATGCCCCTGTCATTATCTGCGCCCGGTGTAAATTTAGGTGCCTATATCAGCACCGTAAACCAAATCCCAATTCTGACTGCCGAGCAGGAAAAAGAGCTGGCTGAACGTTACTACTACGATCAAGATCTTGATGCCGCTAAATTGCTGGTGATGTCTCATCTTCGTTTCGTGGTGCACATTGCGCGTAGTTATGCAGGCTATGGCCTACCTCAAGGCGACCTTATCCAGGAAGGAAATCTGGGTTTGATGAAAGCGGTAAAACGCTTTGATCCAAATATGGGCGTGCGTCTTGTTTCCTTTGCTGTGCATTGGATTAAAGCAGAAATTCATGAATACGTGATTCGCAACTGGCGTATCGTTAAGATCGCCACCACGAAAGCTCAGCGAAAACTGTTTTTCAATCTGCGTAGCTTAAAAAAATCCAGCAAAAAACTGACTCTCGAAGAAGCACAATCAATCGCCAATGATTTGAATGTGACACCAGAGCAAGTACTGGAAATGGAAGGTCGTTTAACTGCCTACGATGCGGCTTTTGAAGCGCAAGGCGACGATGACGATGATTCATCCACCCACGTTGCACCTGCACTGTATTTAGAAGATAGTCGTTACGACCCTGCACGACTGGTTGAAGACGAAGACTACGAAGAGCAAAGTTCAAGCGCGTTACACGAAGCAATGAACCAGCTCGATGATCGTTCGAGAAATATCTTGCAACGACGTTGGCTAGACGACGATAAATCGACCTTGCATGAACTTGCGGCCGAGTACAATGTATCTGCAGAGCGTATTCGTCAGCTAGAAAAAAATGCCATGGAAAAAATCAAGGTGGCAATGTCTGCAACCTAGTTTGACCGATGATGAAAAACTTAAGGGCCAAGTGCCCTTTTGTTTTGTTTGACTATTTTGAGCTTTCCCTTTTTATGCTAAGGTTCTAGCGTCTTTTTCTTAAGAATAGTGCGCTTATGTGGATCGCAGTTTCAGCGGTTAATCTGGCTCTAGCCGTGATATTAGGCGCCTTTGGTGCGCACGGTTTAAAAGCACATGCATCTGTAGATCAGCTTGGTTGGTGGCAGACCGCAACCGACTATTTCTTTTATCATGCGCTGGGGCTTTTGCTACTGGGCGTACTTTCCAAAACCTATTCAAAGCTCCCTATTAAGCTTCCGTTTCTTTTGATTCAGACCGGAATTCTATTTTTCTGTGGCTCCTTGTATATCATGGCGCTTGGCATGCCCCGTATTTTGGGCGCGATTACGCCAATTGGTGGCGCACTCATGATTGCAGGCTGGCTTGTACTGGCTTGGAATGCGACGAAATACGCAAAGTAATCAGGAATATTAATGCAGATTTATCTCAACGGCGCGCCAAAAGATACCGCGTGCCAAAACCTGTATGAGCTCATACAAGAGCTTGCGCTTGAAGGTAAACGGTTTGCGGTAGAACTGAACGAACAAATCGTTCCTAAAAGCAAATTGGCGCAATACCAGTTATCAGATCAAGATCGAATTGAAATTATTCACGCTGTTGGTGGCGGTTAAAAACGGAGCTTTTCATGCAAGACACCCCTTTGATTATTGGTTCACGCCAGTTTCAATCTCGTCTTTTAGTCGGTACAGGTAAATACAAAGACCTACATGAAACCGATTTGGCCATCCAGGCCAGTGGTGCCGAAATTGTCACCGTTGCAATTCGTCGCGTTAATATCGGACAACACGCAGACCAACCTAATCTGCTCTCGGTCATTCCACCCGAAAAGTACACAATTTTACCCAATACAGCCGGCTGCTTTGATGCAGATAGTGCGATTCGCACCTGCATGTTGGCACGCGAACTGCTCGATGGTCACAATTTGGTGAAGCTTGAAGTCCTTGGCGATCAACAAACACTTTATCCGAATGTCACACAAACCATCAAAGCTGCACGTACACTGATTGATGATGGCTTTGAGATCATGGTGTATACCTCTGATGATCCAATCGTTGCGCAAGAACTTGAAAGCATGGGCTGTGTTGCCATTATGCCTTTGGGCAGCCTAATCGGATCAGGACTGGGGATTTTAAATCCACATACTATTTCGATTATCAAAGAAAATGCCAAAGTTCCTGTACTGGTCGATGCGGGTGTTGGTACAGCAAGTGATGCTGCCATTGCCATGGAACTCGGCTGTGATGGTGTTTTGATGAATACGGCAATTGCCGCTGCACAGCAACCTGTTCTCATGGCATCTGCCATGAAAAAAGCAATTGAAGCAGGCCGTGAAGCTTATTTGGCAGGTCGTATGCCACGTAAACGTATGGCTAATGCCAGTTCCCCAGAAACTGGTTATTTCTTTAAATAGTACGTACTATTAATTATATTGAAAATTTTCAAAGGATTCTTCGGAATCCTTTTTCGTAAGAAGAATGAGAGCAAGCACAAATGCGAAAAATAATAATGGGTCTTTTAAGTGTAAGTTTTACAACAGTTACTTTTGCGAGTTCCGATCAGAAAAACTATCAACAGTTTATACCTAAAGACTGGAAAATCATCGAAATAGCTCGTGGTGATTTAAATCATGATGGCATGGAAGATATCGTATTGGTAATTGAGGAAAATAATCGCAAAAATATAATTCATAATGATGGATTTGGAAGCTCTAATCTCAACACCAATCCAAGAGCTTTGTTGGTGTTATTCAAAACAGCTCAGGGTTATCAGTTAATCAGTAAAAATAAAAAACTTCCTAGTGAAAATGATGCAGACTCGCCTTGTCTTGCAGATCCACTCGATGATGGTGCTGTAACGATTACAAAAGGTATTTTAAAAATCAATTTACATTATTGGCTCAGTTGCGGCTCGTGGTATGTGACCAACAATACATTTAGCTTCCGCTACCAGAATCAAGGTTTCAAATTAATTGGTTTTGATCAAATGAGTTTTCATCGGGCTTCTGGTGAGAAAAGTTCATTGAGCATTAATTTTTCTACTGGAAAAATGAAAAAAACCACAGATAAAAATGAGTTTGAGGAGAGTATTCAGCCCGCAAAATTCGAATGGAAAAATCTTAAAAAACAATATGATTTAAAATTGAAATCTATTAATTTTAAAGAACCACCAGAATTTGAATAAAAAAACACCTCAATTACTTGAGGCATTTTTTCTGCGTATAGTTATGCAATCAAGCCTTCATCGCGCATCGCAATTTGTACAGACTGTCGTTCTGCAACCTTATCACGGATCGCATTGATATGTTGATAAGGACTCAAATCATGTCCAATACTTTTTGACCAGTTGGTAATCACGAATAAATAGGCATCTGCCGGGCCAAAGTTATCATCGACCAAGTAATCATTTTCAGATTCACTGATGGTTTTATCAATGTGCGTAAGCAAACGATCGACTTCTTTATAGGCTTTGCTTTTTGCTTCACCTTCAAGTGGCCCACCAAAAAATACCGCATAGGCATCATGCAATTCAGAATTGAGATAACCAAGCCATTCAAGTACTTTGGCACGCCCCATTCCCGATGGTGGAATTAAATCTTGCTTCGGATCGTGCTGGGCTAAAAAGGGTAAAATTGCAACATTTTCAGTCAAGATCAATCCAGGATTAATTTCCAGTGCTGGTACATATCCTTTTGGATTGATGTCGTAATAATTTGCACCTTTTTCTGTTTGATGCGTTTTAAGGTTAACTTTTTCTAAATCAAAGTCGACATTAATTTCATTTAAAATAATATGTGCTGCGAGTGAACATGCGCCTGGTGAATAATACAACTTCATATGGGATCCTTGTTATCTAACTATTTTATGTTCTAAAACGCTTCGAAGTCACATGCAAGGGCTATATAAACTTCCTTACAAAAGTCGATCTAAGAAAAATCTTTATACTCTACTATTAATCAAAAAAAATTCGTCGCGCAAGCGATATTGTGTGTGATCTGCTCAAAATATGAGTGAACACAATACTTCTGGCCGGGCAACAGAATGTAAGACATAGAGATCGGCATGCGCAGCTTATCCAGCAACTTTAAATAATTGATGATGCTTTGATGATCAACCGCCAATAGTTTGTCTATAAAATAATCTACAAGATACACGTGACAAATACATGAAGGCATCCAATGAGACGAGTCTTTTCCTATTCATGCTTGCTTAGTCTTATTGAAGCTGTGATTAGCGTTTGACTTACCCCCCTAAGCATTTAAAATACGGCATCTGAATTTTTAGTATCATCAAAATCATGTCGACCGATCAGTTAGAAACGCAGATTACTGAACTGGATAATTTGCCTGAACACCGAGAAATTGTGACGTTTATGCGCCGCGCTGCGCCATTGAATACTTCACAGCGTATAGCTTTAGAGCAATATCAAGCACTGATTTTGGAATATCCGGTAGGTGATTTACGCCAGCATTTTGAACATCCTGAACGCCCATTGACAGTCGAAATTGGTTTTGGAATGGGTCGTTCTTTAGTCTTAATGGCAAAAGCAAATCCTGAGCGTAACTTTGTTGGTATTGAAGTACATGTACCGGGGATCGCCCAGTGCGTTTATGAAGCAGGAATGGCCGAACTTAAAAATTTACGCGTACTTGATGCAGATGCCATTCAGGTTTTGCGTGAAATGCCGGATAACAGCATTAACTGTATCCAGCTTTACTTCCCAGATCCGTGGCAGAAAAAACGCCACTTTAAGCGTCGTTTTGTTGCTCATGAGCGCATGGAACTGGTCGAACAAAAACTGGAGCTTGGCGGTACTTTCCATGCTGCAACAGACTGGGAACCCTACGCTGAGTGGATGCTAGATGTTCTTGACAACCGCCCTGCTTTAGAAAACCTTGCAGGTAAGGGTAATAGTTATCCACGCCCAGAATGGCGCCCACAAACCAAGTTTGAACGTCGCGGTTTAGAAGCTGGCCACAAGATTAATGACTTTATTTTTAAGAAAATTGGATGATCAGTTGAGTATCACATAGCTGATACAGTACTTAATCGCATTAAATATTAACTATTTAATGCGATTTTATTTTTTACAGTATGATGGTTTCTTACTCTTAAATAATTTTCTTAATATACATGTAGATTTACGAACCGCTTATCTAGATGTCCAACGCTCTTAAACAACTCTATTATGATCTATTCCATCTAGGTTGAAATGAATGTTCTGAACCAGTATCTCAATCATGCGCTGTTTCGCCTCTTCGCTTGCCCATGCGATATGCGGTGTAAGCAAAATATTGGGTAACCCACTCTGTAAAAGTAGATCATCTTTAGAAGGAGGTTCTTGGGTCATGACATCCGCTGCGTAGCCCGCAATGCGACCAGTACGAAGTGCGATGAGTAAATCGTGTTCATTCACTAACCCACCTCGACTGACGTTTATAATAAAACTATTCGGTTTCATTAAATTCAGTGTTTCTTGATTAAGCATATATCGATTGTCAGCATTTAGTGAGCAATGCAATGACAGTACATCCGCAATTTGAAGTGCTGTCTGAAACGGAATATATCCCTCTCTACAGCTTGCTTGATGCGGACGCTCAGAAAAAAACACTTGCATTCCAAACGCTTGTGCTTTTAATGCTAAGGATTGTCCTATTTCACCTCGACCTACAATTACCAATGTTTTTTCTTTCAGATCATAAATTGGAAAGCGATGATCTTGATAACAAAAACTATTGCTGTCACTCCATAATCCTGAAACAACTGAATTCTGATAAAACTGCAAATTTTTTATCAAATTTAACATTAATAAAAAAGCATGTTCGGCGACTGTATCGCCTGCATATCCCTTAACATTACACACTTTTATATTTCTCTGTTTTGCTAACCCAATATCGATATGATCAAAACCAGTCGAACAGAGTGCAATCAGTTGAAGCTCTGGATTGTTGTCCATCACTTGCTGATCAACTTTTAAATCATTTACGATTAAAACATGCTGATCCTTCACTTGATCATAAAATTGCTGTTGGGTTAACTTTTCAAATTCGGTGTAGTTCACAGGAAAATTAAAACTGAAGGTTTGCTTCTCCAAATAATGTTTTTCAGTACATGTTATTCTGACGTGCTGCATATCACTCATCTCAATTTTAACAATTCAAAACATCCGTTAAGTATCAATACTGATCGACGCAATAAATGATTTGTTTAAGCCACTCTTGGTATAGATCGCGTTTTTTCAATCGAAGAAGTTAAAGTGAAACTGGATGAAGCATGTTCACGATCATCATAATACTCACAAATAAAATTCTTACAGTAGCTCATAAATTTTTCTGTGACTGCATTCAAATTGACACTGGTGAGTGTGGCAATTCCTATACTTATTGGTGCATGATTTCCTTCTAACATTATGCGAATGAGTTTTTTACCATTTAATGTATGCTCAAGCTTATGTCGTAAATTGGTCATGCTGTAACCCCATCCATCAGCCACCATGGTTCGTACTAAATCATAGTTTTTGTAGGTATCTTTGATATGTGGCACCAAGTTATGCTGTGTAAATAAATCAGTGCAATAATCTTTATAATAGGTAGAGTCGTGCAAAATCATCGGAAACTGAGTTAAATCTTCTAAGCGAACACTTTTCATTTTTGCCAATGGATGATGTTCACTCACCAACACATGAGGAGGCAAACTCACTATCGGCTCAAAACAGATAAGGTTATGATCAATTTGTAAATTTGTAGTAATTGCCATGTCCACTTTATTTGACAATAATGCGTTCATTAGCTCATCATGACTGCCATCTACTAATCGAATATCGTCTTTTGGATGTAAGAGACCAAAATCATGCACAATATCTGAATAAATCAATGGCGTTAAAACTTGATGACAACCAATATGTAAAAACCGTTGTGTTAAACCACAATACTCAGAAGCAAGTGTATATAGTGCATTGGTTTGTCCCAAAATAAACAAACATTCTTTGAGAATTTTCTCACCAATCGTCGTTAGCGATAAGCCACGTGCGTGTTGACGAATAAATAATTTAACTTTTAATTCCGATTCAATATGGGAAATTGCAGCAGAAATTGAAGGCGGAGATACATGTATTTTCTCCGATGCAACAATAATACTGCCATGCTGTGCAGTTGAAACAAAATATTCCATTTGTCTAAAAGATATGCGATTCAACACTGTTGTTCTCTCCATATTTTAAAGATCAAACATAAATAGAAAATCCAACTCATAAAAATGAGTCATTCATGATTTATGTTTTGTTTAAAACGTTAAGATGATTTTCTTTCACTACAATCGACTTTCATCAAGGAAGATATGTCTTTGCCTGTCATGTTTTTAAAGTAAGTTCATTGATATTTACCTATGTAACTCACTAAAAACTTTATTTCTTCACGACATTTGGCAAAACACATAACATTTCAAACAAGAGATTAGCACCGAGCAAAGAGGTATTTCCTGTGGTGTCATAAGGTGGAGATACCTCGACCAAATCGCCACCTATAATATCCAGCCCCTCACATCCACGAATAATTTCGAGCGCTTGAATAGTAGTCAGCCCACCAATCTCTGGCGTTCCAGTTCCTGGTGCCCAAGCAGGATCAATTCCATCGATATCGAAAGACAAATAAACAGGCCCACCACCTACTTTTTCTCTGACTTCAGCCATAAGCGGAGCTAAAGATTGATGCCAGCATTCCTCTGCCTGTACCACCCTAAATCCCTGACGACGGCTCCAGTTAAAATCATCGGCACTATAGCCCTGTGCTCTTAGACCAATCTGTACGACACGATCACAATCCAGAAGATCTTCCTCTACCGCACGACGGAAGGTGGTTCCATGCGCAATTTTTTCACCAAACATGTGATCATTTACGTCTGCATGCGCATCGATATGTACCAAACCGACTTTGCCATGTTTTTTCTTAAGCGCCCGTAGAATCGGTAATGTTAGTGTATGGTCACCGCCGAGTGTTAAGGGAATAATTCCATATGACAAAATGCGATCATATTCTTGTTCAATGATTTCAACAGCATGTAGTAGGTTAAATGTATTGATTGCAACATCACCAATATCTGCCACATTAATACAATCAAACGGTGCCGCGCCTGTTGCCATATTGTAAGGTCTGATCATGACGGACTCGGCTCGAATCTGACGCGGTCCAAAGCGTGTTCCAGATCTAAGTGAGGTTCCAATATCTAAAGGAATACCCACAAATGCAGCATCTAATTTAGCCAACTCCTCAGGCGTTTCAATGACAGGTAAACGCATCATGGATGCGATGCCACCAAAACGCGGCATTTCGTTTCCACCCAGAGGTTGATGTAAATGTTTGGCCATGTGTATACCTATATCTATTTGTTTTCATTATTTATCTAATAAAAACACGTCAGCTTAAATAGTATTTATTAAATAATTAGTTTTGATATTTATAAACTAATTGAATGCAGAATATGACCTAACGCTTTACTTGAGGACCTGATGCTAAAATGTGATCTATGAATTATGAATGCGTCATTTTGAATGCACATGCAATTTAGGATTGAAATTTAGTTGAGATTAAAAGTTAAACGGCTTCAGATCAGGAGAATATTGATCTGAAGCCGTCTGGTTAGGATAATAATAGCGTGATTTAATCTTGTATTACACCTATATAGCGTTGAATGATATCTTCAATTTTTAGATAGATAAGGCTTAGCCCTCTGGTTTTACTTGCATAAACTCACGTATCCGACTGAACGAAGCAGATGAAGAACAACGAATATCCTCAGGTGATGCATCACACTGCACGACACCATGTTCCATCATAATCACCCGATCAGAAATAGATAATGCGAAATCCATCTCATGTGTGACAATCAGCATGGTCATGCCTTCACTAGCAAGTGATTGAATGACCTTGAGAACTTCGCCAACCAGCTCCGGATCCAGTGCAGAGGTAGGCTCATCAAACAGCATGATATCGGGCTTGAGTGCCAATGCTCTTGCTATTGCGACACGTTGCTGCTGACCACCAGAAAGCTGATGTGGATATTTATCGATATGTGCAAGTAAACCAACACGATCAAGTAAATAAAGTGCCTGCTCTTTCGCCACAGTACGATCAAATAGCTTGTGGTACATCGGTGCAAGCATCACATTATCTAAAACAGTGCGGTGTGGAAATAAATTGAACCCCTGAAACACCATGCCGATACGACGAACTCCAGCACGCATCTTCTGTTTATCGATTACCGCGCCACCTTTGATATAACTCTCGCCATACAATACAATTTCCCCATCATCGATACTTTCAAGTGCATTGATGGTTCGAATAAGCGTCGTTTTACCAGAACCTGACGGCCCAATGATGCTTAATACTTCACCATTTTTTATTTTTAAATTAATTCCCTTTAAAACCTGATGCTGCCCCCATGATTTATGAATATCTCGTAAATCAAGTGCAACAGGACTTCCAGAGGCCGACTCTATAGTATTTATTTTAAATATTGGGGCTTTCAGGTTTTGTTTTAATGCAATGCATTCACTCTCTTTAAGTGTTTGTGGTGATCTGCGTTGTAGATTAAGGAAATTTTCAAGCCATTTAAATAACCAAGTAAACAACGTTACAATCATCACATAATATACTGCAACTGCAAGCAGTGTTTCCATAACCAGAAAATTATCTGCATATAAGCGCTGACCTATGAGTAATAACTCTGGCAGTGAAATAACAGATAAGATTGAACTCAGTTTGATAATAGTAATATATTCATTAATTAATGTTGGTAATGCAATTCGAAAAGCCTGTGGAATTATAATTAAACGTTGAATACCAAAAAAACCAAAACTAAGCGCATGTCCAGCTTCATTTTGTCCTTTAGTCACAGACAGTAAACCACCTCGATGAATCTCTGCCATATACGCAGCTTCAGTGATAGTCATTGAGATCAGACCCGCAATAAATGGGACGCCCAGCAAAGGTTGAGTGACTGGAAACATCTGTGGCAAATTGTACACAAAAACCAGTAGCACCATTAAGGGGATACTACGGAAAAACCAGATATAAAGTTCGACTGGTATTTTAATCCACCGTGGTGCAGATATCTTCGCACACGCCAGAAAAAATCCTAATATCATTCCAATAAACCAAGACAACGAACTGATTATAATTACAGTTACGCAAGCCTGCCAAAACTCTGCAAAGCCAAATAATGAGAAAAAATATTCCCAATCGAATTCCATACCGGTTCCCAATCTCAATCAATTAATGAATAGGTTCTAAATTATATTTTTTGATCAGTGCGTCATATTGACCATTTGCTTTGGCTTTCGCCAGTGATGACTTGATCGCAGCAACGAGCGCTGTATTGCCTTTGGTGACATAAATTCCAAGTGGGAGCGGATAGATCAGACGTGAAGAACTCACCATTAGGCGGCCTCGACTTTTCTCAACCAAAATCTTTGCAGCAGGCGCAATTTCGAGTTGGGCATTGATGTTTTTTGATATAAGCGCCTGAGACACTTCAGAAGCTGTTGGGAATTCCATCACCTGAATAGCAGGTTTTTTATTTTTGAGACAATATGCTTCTGAATGTTTCTTAAGACTGGCAACCCATGCTGTGCCCTGTTGCAAACCCACTTTGACACCACATAAGTCATTTTCGGTCTTAGGCAAAGTCGTACTATTTTTAAGCGCAATAATTGAAGCACCTGTCATGGCATAAGGAATAGCATCTGCCTGTTTTAAACGTTCTGGAGTGACATATAATCCTGAAATGACTGCATCATACTTTTTACCTAAACCCAAAATCAGACTGGTAAACTTGGTATCAATGAGTTGAGGCTTGGCATTTAAATCTTTGGCAATCAACGCAGCAAAATCTGGATCAAGACCTACAATTTTTTTCTGACTGTCATACGATTCAAAAGGTGGATAAGTTGCCTCTAATCCAACTTTAAATACGCCATTGGTCAGTAATGGTGCAGCATGACTGACTGATGAGAAACATGCGATCGCAGTTACAGATATTGCCACTTGGGATGTGAATTTTTTAAGTATTTGTTTCATAAATTACTCCTCACTCATTGATAGTGCTTTTTAGCTTTGCTTGTTGTTTCAAATGACCAAAAGTGTTGGTTGCACTTGCTCGTTCAGGTAATTGCAACTCACCACTGGCAACTTTTTCACGTAAATAACGATAAGTTTGTAACGCCTGACTCCACATATGTTCACCAATACTTAACTCTTTATATTGATCTACCTCATTTGCTTTTAAAAAGTGCGGTAACGGGCGAATTAATGTGTGATAATCACAGGCAAAGAACAGTGGAAATGAATAACGCTCTTGGGGTACCTTGCGAACACGGTGTGCAGTAGCAATAAAGGTGCCAGCACTCAACACTTCCAGCATGTCACCAATATTAATAACAAACGCCTCTTCACCATTGATATCTTTAGATGGCGGTGCATCAATCCAGATTCTGTCTTCATTGAGTACTTCTAAGCCTGGCTGGTCTGCAAGTAATAGTGTGAAACATTCATAATCAGTGTGTGCACCAATGCCTGGCTTATCTTCTGCTGTTGCATCAAAAGGATAGTGAATCAAACGTAGTTTTGATGGTGGGCAAGTCACCATTGACTTGAAATAGCCTTCTGGCAAACCAAGTGCCAGTGCAAAAGCATCAAATAAACGATGTCCTAACGCAAAAACCGCCTGATAATAGTCCAAAACCTGTGACTTAAATTCTGCAAGTTCTGGCCATTCATTTGCACCAATCAGTGGGGTTTTGGATACGACAAAAGGATGATCCTCTGGAGCCTGAAAGCCGACATCAAATGCTTCTTTCAAATCTGGTTTTCCAGAACCATAAATCTCTTCGCCTTCAGGAACATAACCCTTATGACTTTTCGATTGGCCAATGTAGTAATTCATTTTTTCTTGCATTGGCAAAGCAAAGAATTTTTTTGCCGCTGCTCGCACACCTGCGATTAATTCTGGTGCAATACCATGACCAGTGACATAAAAAAATCCAACTTCTCGCGATGCTTGTCCAATTGCATCTGCAACGGCTTGTCGCTCGGCAAGATTTTCGCTGTTTAAGTTCTGTATATTAATCACAGGGAGTTCGGTAAAAGCGCCTTTAACGTTGGTCATTTAGTTGCCCTCCTTTTCAATTGAAGATAAAAATTCGTTAAAATGCTGTTGCTCCTCATGCAACATCCATGCATTAACCGACCACAAATCAGCCACAGGCACATTGGTAAATGGTAAGTGGTGTAAATAACCATCAGCACCAAATTCCGGCGTAAGTGTAGTTTGCTGATAACCACGACGATGCTGCGACCGCCAGATTTTCTGCCAGAAATCTTGCTGAAACTTGAGTGCAGTTTGATATTCTGGAGCAGCGGGATGCGGAACCTGAGGTCCTTGGTCATATCCAACTCGAGCCTGAATATGATGAACACGATCAATAAATGTAGTGAAATCATCACATGGATCATTTAACAAACGTTCACTAACAACAATCCAGTGACTGATATCAGCAGTAAATTGTAGTTGTGGAAGCTGCTGTATAATTTCCAGAGTAAGCCAAGGACTATAAAGCGACGTTGCTCGATGCGTTTCAAAGCTACAATTCAGCTCAAAACACTTTGCTAGCTCATGTGCTTTTCCAAGAAAATCAACTTGTTGTGCCAAAGGCCAACGATCATTTCCTGCAAGTAAATTGACGAATAATGGCTGCAATTGTTTCGCTGCATCGAAACGTTCTTTTAATCGTTCAAGATGCTGTTCTGGTGTTTCTTGCTGCTTGGGTATGACATCACCACCACTGAATACAATCGCAATATATTCAAGTTCTGCGGCTCGAATATCTGATGCTAAGGCTTGCTGTTCATCTAAAGTTAACGGCACACGTGCTTCAATTCCTGCACAACCCGCTGTCTGTAATTCACGAAGTGTCTGTTCCCAAGAGGAGTTAACTCCCCATAAGGTGCGAAATTTTTTAAGTTGTATCCTACTACTTCCCTGAGATGTGACATCCTCAATAGGTGCGATTTCATTTCTATAGCGAGATGGACCAAGATGCTGATTCATTTTTAGATCTGTATCGAGCTGTTTTATAAATGTTATCTCTCAAAGTAATAAGGCATTAAATAGCAATTTCTAAATAATTAGTTTTGAGTTTTCTAAACTATATAAATGAGCTTTAAATTACATCATTGCTTTATACCTTCTCAGATTTAGAAAATTGAGATCAACTGTCAACATCTTATTCGAACTTGGTTCTTGAGCTTGAACAAATGTATGTAGACAGAATATCAATCTCAAAAAATATTAGCTGTTAGAAAAGCAAATTATCTGAAACTAACATCATCATTCTTTATATTTTTATCGATAAGGTTGATACAGATGTCACGAAAAAATCAGACGTTTATGCCAAATGATTTTTCTGAGTTTGTATTTAGTTTTGACATTTCTAAACTAAGTAATCTATTTTAAAGGTAACCTCTATCGGCAATTATGTTATGGATCTTCAACATTTTCCTGATCTTAAGCTCCTGCGCGTTTTTGAAACTGTTGTTAAAAATCAAGGTTTTGCAAACTCACAACAGGAACTTAATTTATCAACATCCGCCATTAGTACCTACATGAGTCAGCTTGAAGCCAATGTTGGGATGAAGCTATGTGAACGTGGTCGTGGTGGTTTTTCTCTTACCTACAAAGGAGAGCTTTACTACCAAGAGACTGTGAGGCTTCTTCAGGAAATCGACAAATTTGCGCTTTATAGTGCTCAAGTCAAAGGGGAGTTAAACGGTATACTCAAAATTGGGATATTAGACTCGATTGTGACCGAAAAGCATTTCCCAATTGATCAGATTATTGGACAGTTTTCTCAGGAAAATCCTTTTATTTACATACAACTTCAGGTTCAGAGTCCATACGAACTCCAAATGGGTGTTTTAGAAAATCGTTATGATTTGGCGGTGGGTGCTTTTTTCCTAAAAATGAATGGTATTACTTATCACCCTTTGCACAAAGAGCAGCACTGGTTATTTTGTAGTGACAAACATCATTTATTCGAACAACGTCATTTGACTGAAAATATAATTACGCAAGAGAAAATGGTTCGTAGAGGTTACTGGAGCCATAGCGAATTGGCTAAACATGGATTCAACAATTCATCTGCCTCTGTAGAATCCATGGAAGCACAACTCATTTTGATCTTATCTGGACAATATATTGGTTATTTACCTGAACATTTTGCGCAAGCATGGGTAGATCAAAAGCGGCTTAAAGTACTACTGCCTTCTACTTTTGGTTATCGAGCACCATTTTCCTTAATCATGCGACGCGGTCGCAGTAAAGATCCAATTATCCAGAAATTTCGCAATATTATGTCAAAATATATTTAACATCTAACAACAAAAGTCTGCTTTGTCTTTTTCAATCAATGATAAAGCAGCATGCCATGCATCCCAAATAATTCCTTCTGCATCATCCTGTTCAAATTGAGATGCTGTAAACTCGCATAAAGCTTGGGAAGGATAAATTAAGTTTTGTCCTGATAATGCCTTGATCTGAATTTGACAGGCGCGCTCCAAAAAAAATATTTCATGAAATGCATGTGCAACCGACTCACCTGCTGCTAATAAACCATGATTTCTTAAAATCATGGCTTTGTTATTGCCTAGATCATTGACCAATCGCTCTCGCTCTTCAAGTGATAATGCAATTCCTTCATAATCGTGATAAGACAAACGACGATAAAATTTAAGCGCATGCTGTGAGATAGGCAACAACCCATCTTTCTGAGCTGACACAGCAACACCATCTGCAGTATGCGTATGAATCACACAATCTAGATGTGGTTTAGCATGATGAATAGCAGAATGAATGACAAAACCCGCCACATTTACCTTCTTGCCTTGATCATAACTCTCAACAATTTTTCCATCATGATCAATCTTGACCAAATCGGATGCGCGCATGTGATCGAATATGACGCCATAGCGATTAATTAAAAAATGATTAGGCTCTTCAGGCACACGCAGACTGATATGTGTATCAATTAAATCGGTCATTTTATAGTGTGCAATTAAGCGATAAAGGGCTGCTAGTTGACACCGTGCCTCCCATTCAACTGGATTTATAGTGAGATGTTGATTCATTTCAATACTCTTTGACTCAAATATGCCATGCTAAATTTTAAGGAAATCTTATCTGGTTCCTATCATCGTTGAATTTATAGTTCTGCTGATTCGTATTTACTGAATCCCATTCAAAAATTCAGAATTTAATTAAAAAAATTTATTCGGTATAAGTTTCAACAAGAGTTTATGGTTGATTTTTATACTCAGACATTTTTGAAGTTTTATCTGCCTTGATTTGAACTCAATCAGCTCATTTTTTCGACAACGAAAGTAGCTAGAAGGCAAGTAAATTTCAATATTTTTAACAATATCAGATTGTTAAAAATGTATTCATACCATTTTTAGAGACAAAAAATCAATTATTTATGCTCAAACTGCTCTGATTTAAGGGTTTGATTGAATTATTAGTCTTTGAAAGTATTTTCAAATGAAAGCTATTCTGGATCATTTTTTATTTTTAATACCTTGGGGTTACGCTTATGCAATATCGTAAATTAAAATTTTCATTGAGCTGTTTAGGATTTTTGAGTCTTTGCCAAGTTGGCTACTCTGCCGATCTTAGCATTGGTGATGCAAAATCAGTTGAGGGTGAACTTAAACTTTCTGGATTTTTAAGAGCAAAATATGAAGATAAAAGCTGGTCTAAGAATGATCAAAAACTGACTTTTGATGTCGCAAAAATCAATATCAACTATCAATCATCTTTAATGTTTGGACGTATTGAATATCGCTGTTATCAATACGATAAACTTTGTGATTTCTCTGCACTTGTAGACGGTTATTTAGGCTATAAGATCAATGAAACCAACAAAGTTACGGTTGGTTTACAAAATATGCCATTTGGTCCAGGTCGCTTCTGGGAAAGCAATAATTATGGAGGCATCGTAACTCAAGTCGGACTTGAAGATGTGCATAATGTCGGGATAAATTACCGTACCAATCTTTTTTCAAATACAGATGTAGATCTAGGTTTCTTCCCAATTGATGGCGGCGACTATCATGGGAAAAGTGTAGATTCAGCACGTTACTCATCTAACTTTGTAAAACCTGATCCAAGCAGTGAAATTCAAACTTATCTCAAAGAAGAAAATATGTGGGTAGCGCGGGTCAATCATAAACTAAAATTTGATGATCCAGATTTATCTGCTTCATTGGGAGGTTCATATTGGTTTTCAGACATTAAAAATAAAACCAATAATGAAACAGGTCGTCACAAAGCTTGGGCATTATTCAGCCAGTTAGGTTATCAAAATTTTCAAGTCACCTTAACAGGTGGTCATCACAAAATTGACAACAAAGATCCATTAAATCCAAATGTATCCGTAGCAGGTTCATTTGATTATTATAACTACTTGGCAAATGAAGGTAATTTCTATACAGCTGATATCAGTTATACATTTAAGGATGTCGGAAAAATTGGGAAAATTACACCTTACGCCATGTACAGTGCTTATGATAAAACAGGCAGCTATAAGACCTCAACGCGCAATATTATTGGAGTATCAGTCGATCATAAAAATCTTGGATTCACGACTGAATATATTATGGGAAAAAATGACTTACTAATTGGTGGAAATGAATATTCCTTAGTGCAAGGAAATGATAATAAAACCCAACATTTATTAAAAATGACTGTTGCTTATTCATTTTAATATTTAGAAATTTAACCCGAATCGCGGATAAGAAATTGACTTGAAAAATAAGAGGACTAGAGCTATCAGTTGAGTTACCACACCAAACTCACAACTCTAGTCCTGATGTTCAATAGTACCGAATTATTCTGCGTAATTGATGATTTTTTTCTTAAATTTGAATTAACTTATTGGGAGTTTCTCAAACAAGACCGTGGTTCCTTATGAATCAGAACTGCTCAACTTACAATTTCAGAAATCTGCTTTATTGCTATTTGGTACAAATGCTCTCATTTCAATAATTTCAAAGCCTTTTTTACTTGATTAAAAGAAGATAAAAGCCATTTATTTAAGTACTTGCCTTGCTATCAAAGGATGATTCATCTGATCAAAAGGCATGAATTAGCTCTACATGCTTTACATGTGGCATTGATGAAAGGCCAAGATACACAATATTTATGGATTGATTCAACCACTCTGCCAGTTTCAGCGTCATAAATCATTAGTCCAAATTGCATCACGTGGTAGAAGCTCAATGGGCTGGTTTTATGGCTGTAAATTACATATTGCGATGAATCAATTGGGTGAAATTGCCTGTTCTGCTTTATCAAATGGACATGTTGCTGACATAAAAATAGTTGAGCAATTAGTTGATGGTCTAAACGGAAAACTTTACGGAGATCGAGGTTACATCAGCCAAGAATTAAAGAGCAAGCTACAAGATCAAGATATTGATTTAATTACTTATCATCGGAAGAATATGCAGGTTATTCAACTCTGTACATCAGATGAATATCACCTAAGACAACGCAATAAAATAGAAACATTATTCAGCTTATTGAAAGGGCAATACAATTTAGTGACGAGTAAAGCATGTAGTCTTCATGGATTTCTCAGTGGGATTTATGCTTCGCTATGTGCATATCAATTAACCCATGGAAATAAGCCAACAATTCAAATTATGAAATCATCGGCTTAAACAGGATTCGGGTTACTTAAAGTTTCAGACTATATAATAATTAACCATTAAAATTGGCTTAACCAATTGATGATTATATGAATCTAGAATATGTCAATAAGTCAAATTTTTAGTCATGATTCCCCTACCTGATCAACACGACGATTTGTAATTGCTTGACTCAGCAATTGATAAATTTCTGCCAAATCTGGACGTTTGGCTTGACTCAGTAAATCTTGATGCATATTTAGAATATTTTGGTCATTTCGCACCGCAGGTCCAGTTTGTACCAATACTGGATCGTGCAATGTGGCTTTGCGCGCAGTTTCAAGTATCAATGGATAAAGCAATGAAAAATCGACCTGTTGTTGATCGACAATTTGCTTGGCCGCATCATAACAATAATTCGTAAAGTTACAGGCAAAAACAGCGGCTAGATGTAAACTCAAACGTTGTTCAGAATTATAGTGATAGACTTTATTACTTAGGCTATTTGCGATTGCTTCAAGATGTTTTAATCCCTCATCAGTTGAAGCTTCAATAAATAATGGTGTCTCAGACCAGTCTACCTCGCGCTCAAAGCTAAAGGTTTGCAACGGATAAAATACCCCAGCATTGGCATGCTGCTGTGTGAGCTGTTGCATTGAAGTACTGCCAGAGGTATGCACAATTAAGGCGTTGGGCAAATATGGATGCACAGCCTGAATTACGCTTGAAATGGCGTGATCGCTAACCGAAATAATGAGTAAATCGATGGATGCATCAAGCTGCTCAAATTGATGAATCGGTTCTGCACCAACACGGCACGCTAAAGTTTTTGCGTGTTCAACATCACGACTCATAATTTGCACGATCTGGTGCTGCGATGCACACGCGCTGGCTAAATGGGTGGCGACTTTGCCCGAACCAATAAAACTAATACGCATCTTTCAATCATCTATTTCGCCAAAATAGCGCTAAGCATGCCAATAAAAAAAGGACGAATCAATCGCACTTTCTTATGATCTTATATATGAATCAAACCTATATCTAAGGTAGAAAGGTCTGAACTACTTTTCCAGTTAGATTTTGATTGAGCAATGGCGTATTTTTACCCTGCGATAAAATTGTGGTTTTATCAACCTTCCACTCAAGCGCTGGATCAACCAATACCCAGCCTTTTTCATTTAACCAGCGCTCTTGCATATTGGCTACGCGTGCCGGTGCTACAGTCACTTTCTCTACCCATTCCAGAGGCTCAAACAGCCCCTCTTGGATGAGTTGTACACCTAAAGCGACATAGGTATCAAATGCACTAATACCGGGTAAGGTTTCAGCGAATGGCATCATTTTAGCAGAGCTACTCAGTGGTTCGTGATGTGTACAAATCGCGTCAATCACGCCTGATTTGACTGCGTCACGTAACGCTACTTTATCTGCTTCCGAACGAAGTGGCGGTCTTACGTGCGCTAAAGTATTAAACCCATCAATTAACGCTTCGGTTAAATGTAACTGATGCATCGCCACATCTGCCGTGACAGGCAGGCCTTTTGCTTTAGCCGCACGGATCAACTCAATCGACTGTGCTGAAGATAATAATCCAAAATGCGCACGCACTCCGGTCGCTTCAATCATGATTAAGTATTTGGCAATTGCAATGGTTTCTGCAATGACAGGAATCATCGGCAGGCCTTGGCGAGATGCAATAAATCCTTCATGCACACAACCATCTTTGGCAATCTGTGGTTCCTCAGGATAGAACACCACCGTCAAACCTAAACCGGCTGCATATTCTAAGGTCCGAATCACCACATCATCGTTTTCAAATGCAGCATTGGCATTTGAAACTGCGGTACATCCACCTTTTTTAAGTGCTGCCATATTGGCTGGCTGACGTCCCAATAACCCTTGGGTTTGTGCGCCAATAATATGCAAATGAAACTTGCCATCAGTCCATGCTTTTTCAATTAGACCATGAATTAACGCACCGTTATCTTGTACGATCGGCTGAGAGTCTGGCGGCGTGATCACATGCAGAATACCGTTTTCACGTGCCGCTTTACCTTCGGATTTTAGCGTGCCGTGTTGCTGCTGACCTGGCTCTCGAACGCGCGCACATAAATCCACCATGGTCGGCATTAACCATTTGCCCTGAGCATCAATCTGCTCATCGATCTGATCAAGCGAATCGACACGCTGGCCGTTTTGAAGATATACCGTTGTTGTAACATCAATTTGCGCGACAGGATCTAACAAACGAACATTTTCAAGTTTTACATTACTCATGAATAGACCCTTAGTTTGCGATTGCTTCAATTAAACCTTGTGCTTGTGCCTGACCTTGCATGGCCAACGCCAGTACGGCCATACGCACCGCAATTCCGTTAGTCACCTGATTCAGAATCACGGATTGTGGCCCATCTGCAATCGCAGAATCAATTTCTACACCGCGGTTCATTGGCCCTGGATGCATCACGATACAATCTGGTTGGGCAAGAGCCAAGCGTTCTTGATTCAGACCATACATACGGTAAAATTCTGCCTGAGAAGACAGCGCTGGCGAATCGATTCGCTCATTTTGAATACGTAGTGCAATAATCACATCACAATCTTTTACGCCATCATCCATTTTATTGAATAAACGCACATGATCGCCATATTCATCAAATCCAACAGGCAGTAGTGTATTTGGCGCAATTACGCGGATGTCACGACATCCCAAGGTTTGTAAAGCCGCAATATCTGATCGTGCAACACGCGAGTGTTTAATATCGCCAATAATTGCGACTTTTAAATCTTCAAACGGTTTTTTGGTTTCACGGCGGATGGTCAGCATATCGAGCATTGCCTGCGTTGGATGTGCATGACGCCCATCACCTGCATTGATAATCGCAATATTCGGACATACATCTTTGGCAATAAAATGTGCAGCACCCGAAGACGAGTGACGTACCACAAAAATATCCGCTGCCATGGCTTCAAGGTTCCAAAGCGTATCGCGTAGCGTCTCACCTTTTGAGGTGCTTGAACGTGCAATATCGATATTCAATACATTGGCAGACAAACGCTTTGCTGCGGCTTCAAATGTGGTGCGTGTCCGGGTTGAGTTTTCAAAAAACAGGTTCATTACCGTGCGCCCTTCAAGTAAAGGTGTGGTAATCAGTTGATTTTGATCATTGAAAAAGGATTGCGCGGTGTCGAGGATTTTTGTAAGAGTTTCTTTAGACAGACCTTCAATGGTCAGGAAGTGCTTCAAATTGCCCTGCTGGTTGAGCTGAATCTGACTCGGAGAATGCAAAGCTGCCAGATGCATGAGAGATTCCTTATACGTTAAGTTAAGGCATTATACAGATATTTTTTCATCACAGGCAGATGCTGTTTTTGGCAATTGTTGTTTTCTAGATCAATTATGAAAAGAAATACAATAAAAATAAGTACCTAATAAATCATAATAAAATTTGTTTTCTATTTTTTAAAATTATGTATTTTAAAAATGTAAAATCAAGATGATCAACATTTGAATAAAAAAGAGGATTTCGAATTTAAAGACCAAGTTTTAAGGCATAAAATACGCTAAAATAGCCGATTGCTTTTGCTGCTTTTGGGAAATTGAATGAACTCATCACAACGTCTTTCTACATATTGGGTAACCTGTGCGGATGGACTGGAAACCTTACTTCAACAAGAATTACAAGGTTTAGGTATTGAGAAAACTGAGCGTTTTGCAGGCCGTTTAATTCTCCAAGGCACATTAGAACAAGCCTATCGTATCTGTATGTGGTCGCGTTTGGCCTCACGCGTTCTTAAGCCCATTCATACCTTTGAGCTTGAACATACTCACGATGCACGTGATGTTGCAGAGGAACTATATGAAGGTGCTATAAGTTTTGACTGGTCACTTATCTTTGCACCACAAAGCACCTTTGCAATCCGTTTGCATGTCGAACGCGAAATTAAAGTAAATTCACAGTTTGCTACCTTACGTGTAAAAGACGGCGTGGTTGATTCTTTTATGGAAGCAGTTGGACGACGCCCGAGTATCGATACCAAACAACCAGAAATTACCTTGTTTGTTTTGGCAGGTAAAACTGAACATACCTACTGCCTCGATCTTTCAGGCGACTCCCTGCATAAACGCGGCTATCGTCGCTATATGACCGACGCGCCAATCAAAGAAAACCTCGCTGCTGCAATTTTGCAAAAAGCGCAGTTAAAAACGCTGAATCCTGATCTGATTTTAGACCCAATGTGTGGTTCGGGTACGTTTATCATCGAATCACTGATGATTTTAACCGACCGTGCCCCAGGCTTGGTGCGCCGCTTTGGATTTAACGGGTGGCATGGCCATGACCGCGATTTATGGTTATCGCTTAAAGCCGAAGCCACTGAGCGACATGAAGCAGGTTTGGCGCAACCATTACCGAAATTCTTTGCCTACGATGCCGACTGGGAGGCCGTAAAAGCCACTCGTCAGAATATTGTCGCTGCCGGATTTGAACAGCTTCTAGATCAGATTCAGATCGAAGAACGTACCTTGGCCGACTGGCCTGCATTCGATGCTGAAAACAAAACTGCTTTTATCGTGACAAACCCGCCATATGGCGAGCGTCTAGGTGATAAAGCATCGAATCGTGCTTTATATCTCGGTTTGTCTGCCCTACTGCAACAACATTTTCCAAACCAACACACCGCAGTGATTGCTGCTCAAGTTGAGCAAGCCGATGTACTGGCGCTAAGTGAGCCTGAAACACTACGTCTGATGAATGGTAAATTGCCAATTTACATTCGTTTTGGTCAGATCAAGCCATTAAGCAATAGCCAACCGTTTTTAACCAATTGGCATGCAGACCCTGTTGAAGTTGAGGGTGCACAAGATTTTGCGAATCGCTTGCAAAAAAACATGGCGGCTTTGAAAAAATGGGCAGTGAAGGAACAAGTGTATTGCTTGCGTTTATATGATGCCGATCTTCCAGACTTTAACGTCGCAGTCGATTTGTATGGTGATCGCCTACATGTTCAGGAATATGCACCACCCAAAACCATCGACCCAGAAAAAGCCAAGAAACGCTTTAATTTAGCTTTGGCTGCGATTCGTGCAGTTACTGGTTTACCTCGTGATGCCGTATTTATCAAAACACGCGCACGTCAGGAAGGAAAAAACCAGTACACCAAACAAAGTACCGCGTCTAAACGTTTTGTCGTACAAGAAGGCAAAGCCAAAATTTTGGTGAACTTGACAGATTACCTCGACACCGGACTTTTCCTCGACCATCGTCAGATGCGTTTACGCATTGCGAATGAAGCCCGTGGCAAGCACTTCCTCAACTTGTTTAGCTATACATCTACAGCCAGCTTGCATGCTGCCTTGGGTGGCGCAGCCAGTACCACCAGTGTCGATCTATCGAATACTTACATCAACTGGTCAAAAGAAAACTTTGTACTCAACGGACTCACTGTCGACCATGCAGACGAGCAGCATATGTTCTTTGCCAGTGACTGTTTTGAATGGCTAAAAGAAGGTCATGAGCAATATGACCTGATTTTTATCGACCCGCCGACCTTCTCAAACTCTAAGAAGTTTTATGGGACGTTCGATGTGCAACGTGACCATGTGTCATTATTGAAACGTGCCATGAACCGTTTAAGCCCAGAAGGTACGTTGTACTTTTCAAACAACTATCGTGGCTTTGAACTGGACGAAGAGATCGAAGCTGTCTTTTATGCTCAGGAAATCACCAACGATACCATCGGTCTAGATTTCAAACGCAATCAAAAGATTCATCGTGCATGGAAAATTCAACATCCGCACATGGGTTAATCTAAACTAAGCATGAGCGTCAGGTGACTTAACGCACCGTGACGCTCACATCTCCTCTCGCACCTGCCACATCTGCGCCACGAAATAAAAGTGGATTGATGGATGAATCGGCAGATGTATTTCTCACTACAGGAATCGGATTGTAAACCAGCTTTCCGGACTGTGTCGCATCGACCGTTTTCTTTTGTTCTTCATGTGGCGACAATGCTACAGATTGAATATTTTGTTTTTTTCGCTCACGACTATATTCTTCTGCGCGTTTTCGATTTTGTTGCTGTTGAACTGTTACGGGCTGTTGCACATCTTGCTTCACAGCATCGACCAGCTCTGGTGTGACTGAAGAAGACTGACTGGCCTGTTCTGCAAGTACTGCATCGTTAAGCGGTGCTGCTGCATAAACCATACCCGAGAGCATGCCTAATGAGCAAAGCACGAGCTGTTTCATTAACATATTCATTTGATTGCATTCCTTGTTATGATGTCTCGGTATAATTTTTATTCTTTATTTAAGCTAACAACTTTTGGTCTAATCCGCAAGATTCAACGCCTTTAAGCTGATCATCGGCATTAAAAAAACCCAAAGCACATGATACTTTGGGTTTTAAATTTCTTATTTCATCGCACGTTTAAAATTTGCTACGATGAAGAAAAATTACAAGATACGTACCGCACCTTTGGCAGCACTGGTGGTATGCATTGCATAAACTTTTAAAGCTTTCGATACTTTACGCTTACGCTCTTCCACTGGCTTCCAGCCTTTTTCGTCTTGCACTTTACGACGTGCCGCAAGCGTTTCGTCGTCTACTTTAAGATGCATGCTACGGTTTGGAATATCGATTTCGATCAAATCGCCATCTTCTACCAAACCAATCGCACCGCCTTCTGCCGCTTCTGGTGAAATGTGCCCAATCGACAAGCCTGACGAACCACCAGAGAAACGACCATCTGTAATCAGCGCACAGTCTTTACCTAATCCTTTCGATTTAAGGTAGCTGGTTGGATAAAGCATTTCCTGCATACCCGGACCACCGCGTGGACCTTCGTAACGAATGACCACCACATCGCCTGCTTTGATTTCATTACCCAAGATCGCTTCGACAGCCGCATCCTGACTTTCAAACACACGTGCCGTACCATTAAATTTTAAGATCGATTCGTCGACGCCTGCAGTTTTTACAATACAACCATCTAATGCAATGTTGCCATACAGTACTGCCAAACCGCCATCTTTAGAAAAAGCGTGTTCAGCATTACGGATCACACCGTTTTCACGGTCACCATCGAGTGTAGAATAGTAACGATTTTGCGAGAAAGCCACTTGAGTAGGAACACCGCCCGGTGAAGAACGGAAAAATTCATATACTTCAGCATCTTCAGTACGGATGATGTCCCATTTATTCAACGCATCTTGTAAAGTTTCTTCGTGTACGGTACTGACAGTGGTATCGAGTAATTTGGCACGATCAAGCTCGCCCAAAATCGACATAATCCCACCCGCACGGTGAACATCTTCCATATGTACATCTTGTTTTGCTGGTGCAACCTTACAGAGTACTGGCACTTTACGTGACAAACGATCGATATCGTCCATGGTAAAATCCACTTCTGCTTCACTTGCTGCCGCCAACAAATGCAATACCGTATTGGTCGAACCGCCCATTGCGATATCGAGCGTCATGGCATTTTCATAAGCCGCTTTAGTTGCAATTGAACGCGGTAAAATGCGACTATCATTTTGTTCATAGTAGCGTTTTGCCAGGCTCACAATAAGCTCGCCAGCTTTTAAGAATAACTTTTTACGGTTGGCATGCGTTGCCACAATCGACCCGTTACCAGGCAAAGACAAACCAAGTGCTTCTGTTAAGCAGTTCATTGAATTTGCTGTGAACATTCCCGAGCACGAACCACATGTTGGGCAAGCAGAACGTTCAAACGCTTCGACTTCTTCATCGGTATAGCTTTCATCGGCTGCGACTACCATGGCATCAACCAGATCAATGGCTTTTTCATTGCCGCGGAATTTCACTTTACCCGCTTCCATCGGTCCACCAGACACAAAGACGACCGGAATGTTCAGGCGCATTGCTGCCATGAGCATTCCCGGTGTGATTTTGTCACAGTTCGAAATACAGACCATTGCATCAGCGCAGTGTGCATTGACCATATACTCTACCGAGTCTGCAATCAGATCACGTGATGGCAACGAATACAGCATGCCGTCATGTCCCATGGCAATACCATCATCTACGGCAATGGTATTAAATTCTTTTGCTACACCACCAGCCGCCTGAATCTGCTCTGCCACCATCTGACCCAAATCTTTTAAATGAACATGACCGGGTACAAACTGAGTGAATGAGTTGACGACAGCAATAATCGGTTTTCCAAAATCCTCATCCTTCATTCCTGTTGCACGCCATAATCCACGTGCACCAGCCATATTTCTTCCATGTGTCGATGTTTTAGAACGATAATCAGGCATTTAGGTGTTTCCAACAAGTTGAGCTTGAGAAGAATACTGTATTCTCTCTGGCTGAATGAGACTGTTACGCAAAAGATAACCAGCCGAAATAATGTGACATCATACTACAACTTGTTTTTAACTGAAGAGCCTTAAGGCGATCTTTTTTATATGACTTTTGCTCATGAAGTAAACAAGAAAAGATGAATAATAAAAAAGAGAACATGCGAACATGTTCTCTTTTTTTAAGCTTTAAAAGTGATTAGCTAAGTTTGAGCTTATCAAAATGTAGATCACCCTGATCGCCTTTAATCACAATGTTATCTCCCGCTTGGAATTCGCCGGCCAGTATTTTCTGAGCCAGTGAGTTTTCAACCTGTTGCTGGATAGCACGTTTAAGCGGACGCGCTCCATAGACTGGATCAAAGCCTGCATCGATCAGGATATCAAAGGCATCGTCATCGACAGTCAGTCCAATATCACGCTCGGCCAAACGGGCACGTAAACGATCAAGCTGGATGTCTGCAATACCGCGAATTTGCGATTTTTGTAGCGCATGAAACACCACCAGCTCGTCAATCCGGTTAATAAACTCTGGACGGAAGTGCTGACTCACCGCCGACATCACCACAGCGCGTACCTCTTCATCGGTTGCCCCATCACCGAGCTCACGTACATCTTGTGAGCCGAGGTTTGATGTCATCACGATCACCGTGTTTTTAAAATCGACCACACGCCCTTGAGAGTCGGTCAAACGACCGTCATCGAGCACTTGCAGCAAGATATTAAATACATCTGGATGTGCTTTTTCGACCTCGTCAAACAGCACCACACTATATGGTTTACGGCGAACAGCTTCGGTTAATACACCGCCTTCTTCATAGCCGACATAGCCTGGAGGTGCACCAACCAAACGGCTTACCGAGTGTTTTTCCATAAATTCGCTCATGTCGATACGAATCATGGCGTCGTCACTATCAAACAAAAAGTTTGCCAATGCTTTGGTGAGCTCGGTTTTACCTACACCCGTTGGCCCAAGGAACAAGAACGAGCCACTCGGACGGTTAGGATCTGACAAGCCGGCACGTGAACGACGTACAGCATTCGACACTGCAATGACAGCTTCATCCTGCCCCACCACGCGATTGTGCAAAAATGTTTCCATTTGCAGCAATTTCTCGCGTTCGCCTTGCAGCATTTTTGACACTGGAATGCCTGTCGCGGCGCTCACCACTTCTGCAATTTCGTTGTCGGTAACTTTATTACGCAATAGTTTCGGCTCTTCACTTTCTTCAACTACTTCATCTTGCTCGAGCTGCTTTTGCAGTTCAGGAATGACACCATACTGTAAACGCGCAGCTTCTGCCAAATCACCTTCACGTTGTGCTTTTTCAAATGCAATTCGCGCCTGATCGAGTTTCACCTGTGCATCTTTTGTCCCTTCTACTAGGGCTTTTTCTGCACGCCAGATCTCTTCCATTTCGTTATATTCTTTCTCGACACTGGCAATCTGCTCTTCTAGGTAACGAACTTCAGTTTTACTGCCCTGATCTTCGTCCTTTTTCACGGCTTCAAGTTGCATTTTCAACTGAATGATACGGCGCTCCAAACGATCAAGTGCTTCTGGTTTTGAGTCCAGTTCCATCTTGATTCGTGAGGCAGCTTCATCAATCAGATCAATCGCTTTATCTGGCAGTTGACGGTCGGTGATATAGCGATGTGACATTTTTGCCGCTGCAATAATCGCCGAGTCGAGAATTTTGACCCCGTGGTGAACTTCGTAGCGTTCTTTTAACCCACGTAAAATGGCAATGGTGTCTTCCACACTCGGTTCATCGACCAGTACTTTTTGGAAACGACGCTCAAGCGCAGCATCTTTTTCTATGTATTGACGATACTCATCTAGCGTTGTGGCACCCACACAGCGTAACTCGCCGCGTGCCAAGGCAGGTTTGAGCATGTTGCCTGCATCCATGGCACCATCGGTTTTACCCGCGCCCACCAGGGTGTGGAGTTCATCAATAAACAAAATCACTTGGCCATCTTGTTTGGCCAAATCATTCAAGACCGCTTTTAAGCGCTCTTCGAACTCACCGCGGTATTTGGCACCTGCAAGCAATGATCCAAGATCGAGCGACAATACGCGCTTGTTTTTCAAGCTCTCGGGTACTTCACCATTAACGATTCGTTGCGCCAAACCTTCAACGATGGCAGTTTTACCGACGCCCGGCTCACCGATCAGTACGGGGTTGTTTTTGGTACGACGCGACAATACCTGAATGGTACGACGAATTTCATCGTCTCGCCCAATCACAGGATCAAGTTTCCCCGCCAAAGCACGTTCGGTCAGATCAATGGTATATTTATTTAATGAATCACGCTGATCTTCATGATTATTGCTCATGACTTTGTCATTACCTCGAATAGATTCAATTACTTTACGAAGTGCCTCTGTGGTCACACCCGTACTTTGCAATAAGCTTTTAGTGCTGCCAGTTTCAGTTAAAGCCAGCAATACCCAATCCGTCGATAAAAATTCATCACCCGCTTTTTGTGCGTGTCGATCGGCCAGATTGAGCACCTTAACCGCATCTGGATTCAGATTGACATCACCAGTGGGATTACTAATGGTCGGCGCATCCTTAAGCGCCTGTTCAAGTTTTTGTTTAATTTCAGGTAATCTGGCACCCGACTGCTGTAACAGGCTCAGGTTTGATGGCTCATCCATCAATACCGAAAGAATGTGCAGTGCATCAATCGAGGTATGATCTCGACCGGTTGCCAATGATTGCGCATCTGAAAGTGCCTGTTGGAGGCGATTGGTAAATTTCTCAAAACGCATTCTTGTTATTCCTCATCATCAATTTGCTACTTGACTAATACATGGGAACGTTTTTTAAAATTTCAAATAAATTCTCATATTTTTCATTATCTTATATTCAAAATTTAATTCATATAAGTTGGTTTTAATATGGGTGCTTTTCTAAAAAATTTCAAGTGAATACCGATGCTGTTTTTGTTAACTTCGCTTTCAAAATACAATGATCAGACTTTAAAAAATACCCGAATCTTAAAGGTAATCATACTTCATCCGATTCAGGCGCCTTGTATCATCATGTTATGCTTTTGATATTGGCAGATGATCTGTGGTTTGGCATATGTTTTAACATCTATGTTTTAAATTAAAGAGCTAAGTTGCGATATGCTTAAAATAGGCATCTAAGATACTGTAATGATTAATATCCTTAAGCAGATGCAGTTCGACACAGGTTTGATTCAATCCTTTTAGAGCATGATAAAACTGCTCGCTTTGCCATTTAAGCTCCTGAAGCTCATCTGCACCACAATACAATTCGCAAGGAGTATCATGCGAGAGCGTATGTACTACTGGACTCAAGCGCTCGGCGTCATCCAGACTTAACTGAAGCGCCTGATTCAGATGCGTATCGCATAAAGGCCGCAGATCATACAAGCCACTGAGTAGAACAGCTTTTTGTACGAGTGGATGGGTCAGGTTCATAGCTGTCAGGTGAGCGCCAGCAGAGTGTCCCACCACTACAACGTGTTCAGTGATCCAGTCTTGATGTTGTATAAAGTCTAGCGCTTCATGAACTTGTTCAATCATCAAATCGACCGGGACAAGGGGTGCCAATGCATATTCCAACAATACACACTGTATATTTTGCTCATGTAGCGCTGGCACAATAAAAGCAAAATCAGACTTTTCACACCACTGCCAGTAGCCACCATGAACAAAAATAACGGTTTTTTGCGCCTGTTTTACAGGAAATACATCCATTATCGCCCGAGGCGAATTGGCATAGCGAATATCGGCCATATGCACATAGTGCCGATACACCCGCTTACTTCGGTTTTGAAAATCCGCCAAAATGGCGGCTTCACTCGGCACTGTTGTGGCATTGTCGTAAGGTCTGTTCATGGCATCATTCAGAGTTTTTCAATCGAATTTTCTTTATGCGGAAGGTTCATCCGCGCAGGATTTGGTTTGAAATAATAAAAACATACCAGTACCAATATAAAGGGTAATCCGAACTGTAAAGTGGATTTAAACTCTTGGGTAAACCAAGTTGTGAGCGTAATACTGCATATGCTAAGTAAACCAAACCAAGCAATCACACGGCTCATCGGAATACCATATTTCAATGCAGTATTGCTTTTACTCAAACGTGCCCTGAAAAAAAGATGCGTAACGAAAATACTGCCCCAAGTAAAGAGCGCACCAAACATTGATAATGCGATCATGATCGGAAATGCAGACGCAGGATTGAGTGTATACACGACGCTGGCTACCCCAATTCCCATTGCAGAGAGCATCAAGGCATTGAGTGGCACCCCTTGAGAACTAATCTTTCCAAATAGTTTTGGGGCATCTCCAGCACGCGATAAGCTAAACAGCATTCGAGTGGAGATATACAGCATACTATTCATAGCCGAAAGCGCCGCAACAATCACAATAAAGTTGAGAATACTGTCGGCAAACGGAATGCCCACAATTTTCATAACCATCACAAAAGGGCTGGTAGCATCTTTTGCGATCAGTGCTGTCCATGGCACCAACGCTACAATTAAAAACAGCGATAACAGATAAAACAGAACCAAACGAATAGCCGTACTTTTAAAGGCATATTTGACTGCTTTTTCAGGATCTGAGGCTTCTCCTGCCGCAACCGCGATCATTTCGATACTTAAATAGCTAAAAATAGAAATGATGACACCAATCCAGACACCCTTAACACCATTGGGCATAAATCCACCTTGACCAATCAGATTGGTCGCCAGTTGATGTCCTGCGTTGTCGCTTTGAGTTAAAATGGAAATTGCGAGAAGAATAAATACCACAATCGCAAAAATCTTAATGGTCGAAAACCAATACTCCACCAACCCAAATGCTTTCACGCTATACGCATTTACCGCAAGTAACGTACCCGAAAAGAAGACAATCCATATCCATGAAGCAACATGCGGAAACCACATTTTCATATAGTCCGCAACCGCAGTAATTTCAGTTCCTACCGCCAGCACAATACACGCCCAATAACTATATCGGACCAGAAATCCAGCCAATGGCCCCATATAGTGCTCGGCATAGGCACCAAATGAACCCGATGTCGGATGTTGTACCGTCATTTCGGCAAGACAAGCCATTAAGGCAAATGCAATTAATCCACCAATTGCATAACTTAAAATTACCCCCGGACCTGCAAAGCTAATGGCAAACTTACTACCCATAAATAGCCCTGTACCAATTGCACCTCCAATTGCAATCATGGCCATTTGTTTTGCAGTCAATTTCTTGTGTAGTCCCGCTTCACGAGATTGAATTTTTTCAAAACTATCCATAAGGCCCTCCTGGCCTGCGCGTCATTTAGAGGTGACCATCAGGTCACTGCTGCCCGCACCAAATATTGTTCATTTTTCCATTCGTTGTTTTGCATGATCTGTTTGAGCTGCTGCACCGCTTGCCAGATATCTTCAAAGCCCACATACAATGGCGTAACTCCAAAGCGCAGCACTTCAGGTTCGCGGTAATCGCCGATCACCCCTCGCGCAATAAGTGCCTGAATAATTTCATAACCATGTGCATGTCGATAACTGACATGGCTGCCACGTTCGGCATGCTCGGTTGGTGTCACCAATTCAAATCCATAAGCAGCACATTCTTGCTGCATAAGGCGCATAAATAAATCGGTGAGCTTTAAGGATTTCTCACGAATTTTTTCTAGATTGGTTTTTAAGAAAATATCCAGTCCACATTCGATCAGGCTCATGGAGATAATCGGCTGTGTACCACATAAATAACGACGGATATTGTTGGCTGGCTCATAATGCTGTGCCATATCAAAAGGTTTTTGATGCCCCCACCAACCCGACAATGGTTGCCAGAATTTTTGCAAATGCTTTGGATTAACCCATAAAAAAGCGGGCGAACCCGGGCCTCCATTTAAATATTTATAGGTGCAACCAATCGCAAAATCGCTGTTGGTCTCATTTAACGCCATTGGAACCGCACCCACCGAATGACACAAATCCCAGATCACTAATGCGTTATTCGTATGTATTTTCTGATTGATCTCGGCCAAATCATACAAATAACCAGTTCGATAATTGACATGAGACAGCACCACTACGGCCACATCAGTGCTGAGTGTTTGATCTAAACCCGTCACACCATCAATTAATTCAATGCGATACCCTTGGTTGATCAGATCGATAAATCCTTCAATGATGTAAATATCCGTTGGGAAGGATTCTTTTTCTGCCACAATTAATTTACGTTCAGGATACTGCTCTGCCTGTATTTTGACTGCCGCAGATAACACCTTAAATAGATTCAGCGTTGTGGAGTCCGACACCACCGTTTCATCTGGATTCGCGCCGATGAGCTGACCCAGTTTATTGCCAAGTCGTGTTGGAAGGCCCCACCAGTCGGCCTTGTTCCAGCTATTGATCAAATCTTCGCCCCACTGCTGGCGAATAACATGATCGGCATAGCTCAAGGCTTTTTTTGGCCGCGCACCTAGCGAATTACCATCAAGATAAATCACACCTTCAGGCAGCGAAAATTCATTACGAAGATGTTTCAGTTCATCTTCGTGATCCCAAAATAAACATTGTTCCAAGGTAATCATTGATTGGTCCATCCGTGTATAACTGTTCGTTTATTATTCGATTTTAGCACGGCGTTTTTTTCATTTTATTCGATAATCATCAGCATAAATTTCAAATTTTAGGATATTATCCGAGAAATAACGAATTTATACGGATATAGTTCAAACATGAATTTAGACACAATCGATTTAAAAATACTGGGATTATTACGAGATAATGCACGATTGAGCCATCAAGAACTGGCTGATCTGGTTCATCTTTCAGCATCGGCATGTCATCGGCGGGTAAAAATTTTAGAATCTAGCGGAATTATTGAAAAGTATCAGGCAAAACTCAATTATCAGAAATTGGGCATTAAAATTGAAGCGATTGTGGAAATCAAACTGGCTCAATTGACCGAGCACGAGCATAAAGCATTTTTAAATCAAATCGATCAATGTGATGAAGTCATTCATGCCTACATTATTACTGGCGATGCGAATTATGTACTGCATGTGGCCACTAAGGATCTGACCGACTTTTCTCAATTCATCATCAATAAGCTCAATAAGATCAAGGGAATCATGAGCATCAACTCAAAGATCATTCTCGACAAAGTCATTCAGAAAAATCCGATCTAGAGTGGTTGAGCTACAACATAAAAAGGCATAAAAAAGCTGACTTAAGGTCAGCATTTCTTATCACTGTTTTTATACTTTGAACGATATATGCTTATGTCGCTTCAATGATCTCAAAGTCATGGGTAATTTCAACTCCCCCATCGGTCAGCATTTTACTTGCAGAACAATATTTCTCTGCAGAAAGTTCGATGGCTTTGGCCACTTGCTTTTCTTTGACCGCTTTACCGGTGACCACAAAATGTAAATGGATTTTGGTGAACACAGCAGGAATGGTGTCTGCTCGCTCAGCTTTTAGCTCACATACAACATCTGTCACATCTTGACGCGCTTTCTTTAAAATAGTCACAATATCAAACGAAGCACACCCACCAAGTCCCATTAAAATCAATTCCATAGGACGTGGACCACGGTTTTCACCTCCATAAGCGGCAGAGCCGTCCATGATCACAGAATGGCCACTTTCGGATTTTGCTTCGAAGGCGACATTCTCTAACCAATGTACACTTGTTTGCATTGCAACTCCTTAAAAAAAGCTATAAATTTACAGTATAGCTGTACACTAGCATAAAATGGGTTGAGAAGGAATTTCATCTCCCGTGTATGAATACACTCATTTGAGTCTTGTGCGATCTTATTATCCTCTTTGGAAACTTTAGTAATGACATCAAATTTCTCACAACTTAGTACAGATGCTCTATCACCTGGTCAGTTACCTGAATCAGTCAAAGCACTATTAAAAAGAGCAAACATCAATCGTTATCCTAAACGTACCACGATCGTTGATGCAGGTTCAGAATCTAAGTCTTTATATTTGATTTTAAAAGGTTCAGTTTCCATTATTTTACGTGAAGATGACGAGCGTGAAATCGTTGTGGCTTATCTCAATCCAGGCGACTTCTTTGGCGAGATGGGACTGTTCGAATCGAACCCACAACGTACAGCAGAAGTAAGAACGCGTGATGTATGTGAAATTGCTGAAATCTCTTACGATAATTTTCATGAACTCAGCAAGCAATTTCCAGACTTAAGTTATGCGGTTTTTGCTCAGTTGGTGCGTCGCCTGAAAAATACCACGCGTAAGGTGACCGATCTTGCGTTTATCGATGTTTCGGGCCGTATTGCACGTTGCCTCATCGATCTTGCGAGCCAGCCAGAAGCCATGATTTTACCGAATGGTCGTCAGATTCGAATCACACGCCAGGAAATTGGCCGGATTGTTGGTTGTTCTCGTGAAATGGTAGGTCGTGTTTTAAAAACGCTTGAAGAGCAAGGCATGATTGAAACCGATGGTAAAGCAATCCTAATTTTTGACGCTTCTTTAGAAGCACAAAATTATCACGATGACGAAACTGATGACGAATAAGTTTTTCTAAATACCAAAAAGCAAACCTCAGGGTTTGCTTTTTTTACAGCCCTAAATGCACAACAATACGAAAAACTGACATTTATAGCTCTAATTATGCTTTAAGTTAATTCAAATCTTATCAATTCATGCATGACATGACTCACATTAAGGGAATACTTAGTATGCAATTTAATCGACTCGGTCACAGTGATATAAAGGTACCTGAAATTTGTTTAGGCACCATGACCTTTGGCGAACAAAACTCCCAGCAAGAGGCCTTTGAACAGCTCCATTACGCGCTCGAACAAGGGATCAATTTTTGGGATACCGCAGAAATGTATTCGGTTCCTCCTAAGCCTGAAACCTACGGCGCCACAGAAAAAATTTTAGGACAATGGTTTGCACAGCATGGTCGGCGCGATCAGGTATTTTTAGCATCGAAAATTGCGGGCCCAGCCTTTGGGGGAAGTCACATCCGTGAAGGAGAAACGCGTTTTGGCCAACATATTTCCGAAGCACTCGACCTATCCTTAAAACGTCTCCACACAGATTATATCGATTTGTATCAGTTGCACTGGCCAGAACGTAATACCAACTTTTTTGGCACATTAGGTTATGCAAACGCACAAGCAGAGGCCGAGTACGATGTACAGGCAATGCATGACACCTTAGTTGCGCTGCAAAAAGAAATCCAAAATGGTCGAATTCGTTATATTGGTTTATCGAATGAAACCCCTTGGGGCACCATGAAGTTTTTATCACTGGCAAAAGAGCTGGGTGTAGATCGTTTTGTGAGTATTCAAAACCCGTATAACCTGCTAAACCGAACCTATGAAGTAGGCATGTCGGAAATTGCCAAATATGAAGGTATTGGGCTATTGGCCTACTCGCCATTGGCTTTTGGTTATTTAACCGGTAAGTTCAGACATGGCGCACGCCCGGCCAATGCACGCGTCACACTTTTTCCGCGCTTTACCCGCTATAGCAACCCTCAAAGCGAATGGGCCACCGAGCGCTATGCACAATTGGCAGAACAACATGGCCTAACTCTAACTCAACTGGCACTGGCCTTTATCAAACAGCAATTCTTTGTAACCAGCACCATCATTGGTGCCACCAGTCTTGATCAGTTAAAAGAAAATATTGCTGCGTTTGATCTCACACTCGATCCAGCGCTGTTACAAGAAATTGAAAAGATCCATATTCAACAACCTAACCCTGCACCTTAAGCTGAACGGACAAAAAAAGGGATGCGATGGCATCCCTTTTTTTCATCATGTTATTAACGGCGGTTGTTATAAACAGCCATTGCAGCAGGTAAATTCTTGCGCATTTCACCAATACGCTGTGAATTTGAAGGGTGAGTCGATAGGAATGACGGACCACCTGCACCTTCGAGTTTATTCATTTTTTCCCACAATGTAATTGCAGCCTGCGGGTTATAACCTGATTTAGCCATGAGCATGAGACCACCGTAATCGGCACGTGTTTCCAAATTACGAGAGTACGGTAGACCTACACCGACCTGACTGCCTAAATCGAGTGCAGCAGAGCCAAACTGACCAATACTGTCACCCGCATAGGCTTTGCCTAAATTCAGCGCTAAGCCAGTAAGATTTTGAGCACCAAGCTTACTTTTTGCATGCTCTTCTAAGGCGTGGGTCATTTCATGTCCCATTACGGCAGCAATTTCGTTGTCAGACAAATTAAGCTTATTGACAATTCCGGTATAAAACACAACTTTGCCGCCTGGCGCTACATATGCATTAATGGTATCCGACTTGATCACCGCCAGTTGCCATTGGAACGGCTGACCTGTCTGATTCATCTGGTTGGCATATGGAATCATACGCTGCATTACAGTATTAATACGTCGATAGGTCGATGAGCTGGTATCGAGTATGCCTTTTTGCTGTGCTTCTTGTCGCATTTGCGAGAAACTTTGCGCTGCACTGGCATTTAAGGTCGCAGAATCTGTGCCTGAAAATTCACCTAAAGACGCACATCCAGAAAGTGAGATGGCTGTGGCCGCGCAAAAACCCATTAAAAATTTATTATTCATCGTTTTACTCCAGAACGCGACATGAACGAGTGTATGTCTCTGTTTTCGGGTGCATTATATTTAAAACATATCGAAGAATTGAGAAAACATCATAGGATTTATGTAACCAGTGTGATTAAACCACTACAAAGTACACCCAAGAGGCCAAACAACATAAGTCCACCACAAAGTAAAACTTCGATAATGGTTTGATTTTATCATCGAGTAGCACATTGTTGCGCTTGACCAGCAAATAGCTATTTTGAATGAGCACAACAGGAACCAGCACACAGGCGATAATTACGGTCAGACCAATAAATGCAGTTAAAATTAAATCGGGATTCTGGGTTTGAATGCGTGCAATCCACATGCCGATGGTGGGTGCACCGCCAATTGCAAACAATAATGAATAAAAAATAGTTTGTGCAATATTGGGCAAAATTTTCATTGATGGATTCTGCTTCTGTTCATCTTTAATGATTGTTTTTATTTTAACAATATCCAAAAGAAAAGCTCCCTTAAGGAGCTTTTCTTTAGTCGTAGGTCACGGCATTTTCTTATGCAGAAAACGGATGACGCAATACGATCGTCTCTGCACGGTCTGGACCCGTCGAGATAATGTCGATTGGACAACCAATCAGTTGCTCAATACGTTTTACGTAGGCAATTGCATTGGCAGGTAACTGATCTACGCTGGTTAGACCCACTGTAGATTCCGTCCAGCCCGGCATGCTTTCATAGATAGGTTTTAAGCTTTCAAATGAGATCGCATCTGAAGAACCTGCACAACCTGAATCTGTATTTTCATAACCCACACAGATTTTCACTTCTTCCAAACCGTCTAAAACGTCGAGTTTAGTCAAGCAAATACCAGAAAGTGAGTTTACATCAACCGAACGACGCAAAATTTCTGCATCAAACCAGCCACAACGACGCTGGCGGCCAGTTGATGCACCAAATTCGTGACCCACAGTACCCAAGTGCTTACCAACTGCATCACCTTCATCGGTCGCTGCATTGTAAACCAATTCCGTTGGAAACGGACCAGAACCCACACGCGTGGTATATGCTTTGGTAATACCAAGCACATAGTCAAGGTGCAATGGCCCCATACCCGAACCAGAACTTACACCACCTGCTGTAGTGTTTGAGCTGGTAACAAACGGATATGTACCATGGTCAATATCAAGCAATGAACCTTGCGCACCTTCAAACATGATCGCTTTACCTTCTTTGCGGTAATCATGTAAAACTTTGGTGACATCAATGACAAGTGGTGCCAAAACTTCGCGCCACTCATTGCACAGTGCAAGTACATCTTCAAACTTCACTTCTTCTACACCGTAGAATTGAGTGAGCTGGAAGTTGTGTAGCTCAAGCATTTCTTGAAGTTTCTCTTCAAGTGCTGCACCACCGCGAACCAAATCGGCAACACGTACTGCACGGCGCGCGACCTTATCTTCGTACGCTGGACCAATACCACGACCTGTTGTCCCGATTTTGGCATTGCCGCGCTTTTTCTCACGCGCTTGGTCAAGAGCAATGTGGTTTGGCAAAATAAGTGGACAGTTTGGAGAAATACGTAAACGTTCCTTCACAGGTACGCCTTCTTCTTCCAAAATTGCCATTTCTTTAATTAATGCAGCAGGCGAAAGTACCACGCCATTTCCAATTAAGCACAACACGTTTTCACGTAAAATGCCTGATGGAATGAGGTGCAATACAGTTTTCTTTCCACCTACGACAAGAGTATGCCCTGCATTGTGCCCGCCTTGATAACGTACGACTGCAGCCGCCTGATCTGTGAGCAGGTCGACGATCTTACCTTTACCTTCGTCGCCCCATTGGGTACCGAGTACCACAACATTTTTGCCCATAATAGCCTCATTACATCATGCTGTTAAAATTGAACATTTATTTGCCTTGCATGCTTGGCAAACAAACACTTAAATCTTGTGAATTGTCCATTGTGCTTGCGCAAACACCATCTGATGCGTTGCATAAGGTACTGAACTTAAATCGTCGTTGCCAAGCAGTTGAATCACGCGTAATCCATTCTGACGTGCCTGTGCAATTGCAGCCTGTAACGCTGGTTCTTGTCCAGCAGGTGCCACCACAATGTCGATCTCTTTGAACTGCCCGCCACACAGTGCGTATAAGTCACAACTAAAACCTGTCGCAGGACGTGCGCGACCAAAGTGCTCACCAATGCCATCATAGCGCCCGCCTTGTGCAAGCGGTGCCGCACGATTCGGTGCGTAAACAGCATACATGAGGCCTGTGTGATAGTGGTAACTGCGTAGTTCAACGACATCAATGCCAATATGTAAATTTGGCCAGCGCGTTTGAATTTGTGTCAGTGTGGTTTTTAAATCATGCAGTGCACGGCTAAACGCGATGTCACTTAACACATCTTGGCTTAAATGCTGCTCAAGCGCATTTAAGTCACTTGCATAACGTCCGAGTGCATAAAAATCCGAACCAAACGGCAGTGTTTTCGTCACTTGCTCAAGCTCCGGCAATGCCTTGCGTTGATACAAGTCAGATAAATCCTGTTCGGTTTGCTTGTTTAGGCCAGCACGTTTAACCAGACTACGAAACAGTCCAACATGTCCAAGATCTAGATGTAGACCATCCAGCTTTATAGCGTGCTGAATCAGTCCAAGCATCACATCGACCATTTCGATGTCTGCTTCTAGGCTTTCATGACCATAGAGCTCTGCACCGAGTTGTAATGGTGCACGCGTGGAATTGAAATTCTGTGGTTTTGTATGTAAGACCGTGCCCGCATAGCAATAGCGCGCTACACCGTCGATTGAGCGAACATGGGCATCAATACGTGCCACTTGTGGGGTCATGTCTGCACGAACACCCAGCAACCGCCCAGAAAGCTGATCGATCACCTTAAAAGTGACCAAATCAAGGTCATTGTTAGACTCTGATAATAAAGACAAAGATTCGATATATTCGATAAATGGTGTATATACCAGTTGATAACCTCGGGATGCGAGGAAATCGAGAGCTTGTCGGCGAAGTGTTTCGATTACTTGCGCTTGTTCGGGTAATACATCTGCAACCCCGTCAGGGAGCAACCATGTCTCTGAAATCGGCATGTTTCAAACCTAAAATCTGTTTAAGGCGGCATATAACCCGCATAAAAAAATCGGGAACACACCCGATTTCTCCTAGTCTAGCACGATACTTTCACGCATGCACCTGAGAATTTTAGGATTTATTACATATCCACAAATTTAATTCTGTTTCAGGTGCTTAAGCCTCAACCATGGAAGGATTCGCACAAATCGAGCAACCGATTTGCATAGCCCCACTCGTTATCGTACCACGCAAAAACCTTGGCCTGACGCCCTACTACAAGTGTCTGGGTTAAATCCACAATCAATGAGTAAGGTGAATGATTAAAATCACTCGATACGAGCGGCTCGTCGGTAACGGCCATAATTTCGGCATAGTCGAGGCGCGCAGCATTACTGAGTACCTCATTTAAATGATGCACCGTAACCGCAGATTGTGCCACAAAACTCAGATCAATCGCGGCAACATTGATGGTTGGAACACGAATCGAATACCCTTCTATACGGTCTTCCATTTTAGGCAAAACACGCTTTAATGCACCTAAGGCACTCGATGTGGTCGGAATAATATTTTGACCCGATGCACGTGCCCGACGTAAGTCCCGGTGTGCATGATCCAAAACAGCCTGATCGGCAGTGACAGCATGTATTTCGGTCATTAGTGCTGTTTCGATGCCAAATGCATCATCGATAATCTTGACCAAGGGAACCAACGCCTGCGTGGTACAGGACACACTGGAAATGATTCGATCTGTTGGTTTTACATCGGCGTGGTTGACACCGTACACAATCGCTGCATCGACTTTATCGAATGGCGCTGCACCGATAATCACACGTTTTGCCCCAGCGCCCAAATGCCGAATAGCATCGGCATGTGATCTAAACAATCCGGTACATTCTAGTACAACATCCACATCAAGCGCTTTCCAAGGCAGATTTTCAGGTGCTTCTTCACGATACACCTGTACTTTGAGTGTTCGCCCATGCGCCTGAATCGACAAATAAACCTGCTCATTTTCAATTTCGATGGCAACCTGACCATGAAAAGGTCCATGCGTGGTATCGTACTTAAATAGATGCGCGAGTGTTTTCACATCGGCTACATCATTTAATGCCACAATTTCAAAGTTAAACGACTTCGGATTTTCGAACCAAGCACGCAGAACATTTCGACCAATTCGACCAAAACCATTAATGGCAATACGTTTCATGGTAAATCCTTGACACGCCCAAACTTAAACTGCATCTATGGTAATGGATTGACCCGATTGAAGATAGCCTTCCACTGTGCTTAAACGCTGCTTTATTATTTTTTAACCGGCCATGTTGATGTCTGATTTTAGAGTTAAAAGCGAATATCAAAAATAGATGCACATTTTTCAAACAAATAGATTGCTATACAAAGCGAGGCAATTTTGTATCAATTGATTGAAAAATAACTCTTATCTTGAGTTAGAGAATTTAAGACGCACAGTTCAGGGGTTAAATTGCACAGTTTTGTCATCATTTCTCTTTAAAATCATTGGTCGAATAGGTATTTTCCGTTATAATTTAGCGCTTTTAACATTTATGCCACGCCGCAATTTAGTGCTTGTTTAAAATCAATGATCAATACAAATTGCGTGCATATAGCCTATTAAGAATTTATGGAGTGACTTGGTTGTGAGTACTCGTTTTATGACATCAGCTGAAATCCGTGAAGCGTTTTTGCGTTATTTTGAATCGCAAGGCCACACACGCGTTGAATCGAGCTCACTTGTCCCAGCCAATGATCCAACACTTCTTTTTACCAATGCCGGAATGAACCAGTTTAAAGACTGCTTTTTGGGCCTTGAAAAACGTGATTATGTTCGTGCTACGTCGTCACAAAAGTGTGTCCGTGCAGGCGGCAAGCACAATGACCTCGATAACGTAGGTTATACCGCACGCCATCACACCTTTTTTGAAATGCTCGGCAACTTTTCATTTGGTGATTATTTCAAGCGTGATGCACTGCATTTTGCATGGGATTTTCTGACCAGCGAGCAATGGTTAGGCCTACCAAAAGACAAACTATATGTGACGGTTTATCACACCGATGATGAAGCCTACGACATCTGGAATAAAGACATCGGTATTGCAGCTGAGCGTATTATTCGTATCGGCGACAATAAAGGTGAAAAGTACGCCTCAGACAACTTCTGGGCCATGGGTGATACAGGCCCTTGTGGTCCTTGCTCAGAAATTTTCTATGATCATGGCGATCATATTTGGGGTGGTTTACCGGGTTCTCCAGAAGAAGATGGCGATCGTTTCATCGAAATCTGGAATAACGTCTTCATGCAGTTTAACCGTACCGCCGATGGTGTTTTATATCCGCTCCCAGCACCTGCGGTTGATACTGGCATGGGCCTTGAGCGAATCAGTGCAGTATTACAACATGTCAACTCCAACTACGACATCGACCTGTTTCAGCATTTGATCAAATCTGCCTGCGAGATTATTGGTGTTGAAGATAACGGCCAACCGTCATTACGTGTGGTTGCCGATCACGCCCGCTCTTGCTGCTTCCTGATTGCAGATGGTGTAAATCCATCAAATGAAGGCCGTGGTTATGTATTGCGTCGTATCATTCGTCGTGCAGTTCGCCATGGTAATAAATTGGGTGCAACAGGCTCGTTCTTCCACAAAATGCTTCAGCCATTGATCGATGTGATGGGCGATGCTTACCCACAGCTCAAAACCGATCAAGCACGCATCGAAGCCACACTCCTTAAAGAAGAAGAACAATTTGCCAAAACACTTGAGCAAGGTCTTAAATTACTTGAAGGTGAACTTGCTCAGCTTTCTGGCAAAGTGATTCCAGGCGAAACCGTTTTCAAACTATACGACACCTATGGTTTCCCAACAGATTTAACCGCAGATATCGCACGCGAACGTGACCTTGAAATCGATCAAATTGGTTTCGAGCGCGAAATGGAAGCACAGCGTCGCCGCGCACGTGATGCGGGCAAGTTTGCAGTCGACTACAACAGCATTGTGAAAGTTGATGGCGAAACTCAATTTGATGGTTATGATGCAACTTCGGGTCATGGCCAGATTATTGCCATCTATAAAGATGGTGAACAGGTTGACGAAATTGCAGAAGGTGATGAGGCCTTAATCGTGCTGAATCAGACACCATTTTATGCTGAAAGTGGCGGCCAAATCGGTGATACAGGTATTTTCAAAAACGATACCGGTATCTTTGAAGTACAAGACACTAAAAAATCTGGTGGTGCCTTTGTTCATCAAGGTATTGTTACCATGGGTAGCCTTAAAGCCACTCAACAAGTTGATGCGATTGTTAAAGCAGATTTGCGTGCTGCAACGGCCCGCAATCACTCTGCTACGCACTTGTTACACGCGGCCCTTCGTCAAATTTTAGGTACGCATGTACAGCAAAAAGGCTCTTTGGTTGCAAGCGATATCCTGCGTTTTGACTTTGCCAATGATCAACCTGTGAGTTTTGAACAATTACAGCAAGTTGAACAACTGGTTAATCGTGAAATTATTGCCAATACTGCTGTTGGTGTTGAAGTACTCGATATCGAATCTGCCAAAGCCAAAGGCGCGATGATGCTTTTTGGTGAAAAGTATGGCGATGAAGTGCGCGTACTTTCAATGGGTTCGGTGATTGACGAGCGCAACTTCTCGATTGAACTTTGTGGTGGTATCCATGTACAGCGTACAGGCGATATCGGCTTGTTTAAGATTACATCTGAAGGCGGTGTGGCTGCCGGTGTACGTCGTATTGAGGCGGTTACAGGCACCAAAGCACTTGAAGTTATTCAAAAAGCAGACACTGATATTCAGCAAATTAATAGCTTACTAAAAGCTCAAAAAGATCAAACTGTTGAACGTGTTCACGCTGCTGTCGAACAAGCATCAGCATTGCAAAAGCAAATTGAACAGCTTAACCAAAAGTTAGCAAACTTCCAGGCGGCTGAACTTTTAAGCCAAGTTCAGACCGTAGCAGGTCGTTCGACACTGATCACCACTGTACAGAATATGGATGCGAAATCACTTCGCAACTTACATGACAGTGTGAAATCAAAATTAGAGGATGCAGTAATTGTATTGGCTGGAGTTGAAGGCGACAAAGTGAGCCTAATTGCCTCTGTTGCCAAACAGTTCACTGCCAATCTAAAAGCAGGCGATATCATTAAGCATCTTGCAACCGAACTAGGCGGCAAAGGCGGTGGTAAACCTGACTTAGCACAAGGTGGCGCGCCACTAAACGAGAAGTTTGAGCAAGTGATTGCAGCATTACCTGCATGGCTTGAACAGCACTAAAACTTCACTTTTGTGTAACTGACCCTGAATAAGCCTCTCAGGGTCATGGCTTATATGGAACAACTATGGCATTAATCGTTCAAAAATATGGCGGTACTTCTATGGGTACTCCCGAGCGCATTTTAAATGTTGCTCGTCGTGTGAAGCGTTGGCATGATCACGGCCACAAGGTTGTTGTGGTTGTATCGGCTATGAGTGGCGAAACCAATCGCCTACTTGCTCTCGCGAAAGCCATTACCGACACCCCTGACCCACGCGAGTTAGACCAGATGGTTTCAACCGGTGAACAGGTGACGATTTCGATGTTAGCAATGGCACTCAACTCGATTGGGGTCGAAGCTAAATCATATACAGGTCGTCAAGTTGGTATCAAAACAGACAGCGCTTACAATAAAGCACGTATTGAATCGATTGATACCGACGTGATGACCGCAGATCTTGACGAAGGACGTGTTCTTGTCGTTGCGGGTTTCCAAGGGGTAGATGAAAAAGGCAACACGACCACATTAGGTCGTGGCGGTTCAGATACTACAGGTGTTGCATTGGCTGCCGCACTCAAAGCAGACGAATGTCAGATTTATACCGATGTGGACGGTGTTTACACCACAGACCCACGTGTTGCACCAAAAGCCAAAAAAGTGGATCGTATTTCTTTTGAAGAAATGCTGGAAATGGCATCATTGGGTTCAAAAGTTCTACAGATTCGCTCTGTAGAGTTTGCAGGAAAATATCAAGTGCCCCTCCGTGTATTGTCAAGCTTTGACAACGACAACGACGGTGCATTTGATGAAGAATTTAAACAAAACGTAGGTACACTAATCACAACTGAGGCGGAAGATACAATGGAACAACCGATTATCTCTGGTATCGCATTTAATCGTGACGAAGCAAAATTAACTATTTTGGGTGTTCCAGATGAACCGGGTATCGCCGCTAAAATTTTAGTTCCTATCAGTGCTGCCAACATTGAAGTCGACATGATCGTTCAAAATGTTGAAGAAGATGGAACTACCGACTTTACCTTTACAGTAAACCGTGGTGATTTGGCTAAAGCCAAGAAAATTCTTGAAGAAACTGCTTCAACCATTGGTGCACGTGAAGTCTCAACCCGTGATGATATTGTAAAAGTATCGATTGTGGGTGTAGGCATGCGTTCACATGCGGGTGTTGCAAGTAAAATGTTCATGGCTTTAGCTGAAGAAAGCATCAATATTCTGATGATTTCGACGTCTGAAATCAAAGTTTCAGTCTTGATTGAAGAGAATTATTTAGAGCTTGCAGTGCGCACACTTCATACTGCTTTTGGTTTAGACCGTGAGCATGGTGAAAGCAGCGCACGTGCTTAATGATTAACCAGTTAAGCCGAAGTTAGTTCACTTTTCAAAGAATCGTGACAAAAAATCAGGGCCACTATAGTGTTTTTTATAGTGGCTCTGCTATATTAGCGCTAGAGGTTTTTAAGAAAATTTCAACAGAATTTATAAGAAATTCTCATTTTCTAATAATTCTGTTAAAATTCTCTCAATTCCGAGGTTGTGTTTTCACTTTTTGAAAAAACTATCGCAGGTTTAGCATTTTGCAAGGAGATAAACATGCTGATTCTTACCCGTCGTGTCGGGGAAACATTAATGATTGGGGATCAAGTCAGTGTAACTGTGCTTGGTGTTAAGGGGAATCAGGTACGTATTGGTGTGAATGCACCGAAAGAAGTATCGGTTCACCGTGAAGAAATTTATCAACGTATTCAACATGAACGCGCAATGCATGAACATCTTCAGCACCTAGATCAAGATTATCAGCCTTCTTTTGAAGACGATAACTACTCTCAAAATAACTTTAATCGCTAAAGTTTTATTTATACCCTCCCAAATTAAAGCGGCTAATTTAGCCGCTTTAAACATTTTAGCAATTTCACTTTTCTAATGGTCTTGGTTTAAGGCACGTTTAACGGGTGCATAACTGCGTCTGTGCTCATCAATGACACCATACTGAGCTATTGCCTCAAAATGTACCTTGGTTGGATATCCTTTATGTTTAGCAAAACCAAACAATGGATATTTTTGATCCAGTTCAACCATTTGGCGATCACGAGTCACTTTGGCTAAAATACTCGCAGCACTAATTTCGGCATGCGTTGCATCTCCACCGACAATCGCTTCACAGGCAATTGTCATTCCCTTTGGAATCTGATTGCCATCTACAATCACTTTCATGGGCTGCTGCTGCAAGCCATCAACCGCGCGTCGCATGGCTAAAAAAGTAGCTTGCAGGATGTTGAGCTCATCAATTTCAGTATGTGTAGCTTCAGCAATCGACCAAGCCAATGCTTTTTCCTGAATTTCAATAAACAACTTTTCACGTTTTTTTTCCGTTAATTTTTTAGAATCATTCAATCCAGCAATGGGATGATCAGGATCTAAAATCACGGCTGCCGCTACCACAGAACCGACTAAAGGGCCACGCCCTGCCTCATCGACTCCTGCAACAAATAGGTTGGTTTGTTCCAAAGTAAAACCCCAGATTGATTAGTTTAATTTAAGGTTTGTACCACACATTCACTCACGGTTTTAGTGACAATCTGATTGACGATAGTTGCTCGTGCAGCTGGGTCAAGACTGGCTGTTGCAATGTCCATCGTGGTCACACTATATGGTGCTTTTTCACTGACACAACCGCAAACTTCGGTTTGAATGCTTTGCTTTTGCTCGTTCGACATCACTTTGGTCGCACTTTTCCAAGCAGGTAAGGTTTCAATTTTATTCAGGCACTGAACATTGACCGCAACTTTGAAAGCTGCCATACCAAGTTGCGATGAACCAGAAGAGGTCTGTGCTGTTCCTGTGGTATCCATTGTGGTGCATGCAGTAAAAATCAAACATACAGGTAATACCATCAGCGCTAACTTTTTCAAGTGCTTCACCTTCAAAATTCAAATAGCGTATTGTGCCCAACTCCATCTATTTATGAAATAGCGTGATGCGCTTTAATCCGACAACTAGATCAAATCGTTCTGTTTAAAAGACACATCGTTACAAGTTCTTGGTTTTTAATCGCATCAAGACTTTTTATGATGGTGATATAAAAATGATGACCTTGTTGGGATTTAAAAAAATGGCTTCTTCCCCTCAGTATTACACGCGCACTGCTCAAATACTTCACTGGCTTATGGCGATTATCTTTATTGCCGCTTGGATGATTGGCTTTTATAGTGGCAACTTTTTAAGTTACGAAAACGATGGCAGCTTTAAAGGAGATGTGATTACGCTGCATAAAAACATTGCAACCACGATTATTTTTCTGGTGGTAATACGTCTTTTTTGGCGCTATACACATCCTGTTCCGCAGTTACCAGAGACGATGTCACCTGCGATGAAAACGTTTGCTCATATCGGGCATTTAGCGCTGTATCTTATTTTGCTTGCAATGCCGATTACAGGCTGCTTGTACAGCTGGAGTGCGGGCCACCCTGCACCTGTACTCTATTTATTTAATATCCCACAATTGATTGGAGAAAATCCTGAAGTCACCGCCATTGTAAAACCTCTACATATCTATATTTCATGGATTGCAGGATTCTTGGTGGTGGGGCATTTACTGGCAGCTTTAAAACATCATTTTATTGATAAAGATAACGTGCTCAGAAGTATGACACGACAACGCTAGACATAAAAAAAGCATCCCGAGAGGATGCTTTTTTCTTTTAAATGGCTTTGATTTCTTCAATCCATTTTTGCTTTTGCTCATCGGCAATAAATGACGCTTCAAACGAGTTAATCGCAAGTTGCTTTAACTCATCTTGACTTAAATCCAAAGCCTCTTGAATGGCAACAAAGTTATCATTCATATATCCGCCAAAATAAGACGGATCATCAGAGTTCACCGTAACCTGCACGCCTTGCTGAAGCAAACGGCGAATGTTGTGCTGCTTCATGTCATCGACAACGCAAAGCTTGAGGTTACTGAGTGGACACACCGTGAGTGGCATTTTTTCCTGAATCAGACGTTGCATGAGTGCCGGATCTTCTTCAGAACGAACACCATGATCAATACGATTCACTTTGAGTAAATCTAAAGCTTCCCATACATATTCAGGTGGCCCTTCTTCACCAGCATGGGCGACAACCAAGAAACCTTCTTCACGCGCTTTTTCAAAAACACGCTCGAACTTAGAAGGAGGATGCCCGACTTCACTTGAATCTAAGCCTACTGCAATAATATCTGATTTATACGGTAAAGCTTGTTCGAGCGTTTTAAATGCGTCTTCTTCGCTTAAATGGCGCAAGAAGCACATAATCAACTCAGAGCTAATTCCCAGTTGCTCTTTCGCATCTGCACAAGCGCGTTTTAAGCCGTTTAATACGATCTCAAAAGCAACGCCACGCTCAGTATGTGTTTGTGGATCGAAAAATATTTCTGTATGAACCACGCGGTCTTCCGCACATTTTTTAAAATATGCCCAAGCAAGATCATAAAAATCACGCTCATTGACCAGAACGTTAGCACCCGCGTAGTAGATATCTAAGAAAGATTGCAGATTGTGAAAGTTATACGCCTGTTTGATTTCCTCAACCGACTGGTACGGAATATCGATATGGTTACGCTGGGCAATTTCAAACATTAGCTCAGGTTCAAAAGTTCCTTCAATATGCACATGCAATTCTGCTTTCGGCAGGGCACGAATTAGTTCTGCTTGATTCATCCAAACTCCTTACAAAATAAAAAAGGGTGTAAGTCACTACACCCTTTAGTTTAAAACAAAAATTAACCGCCAAATGCTGCAAATTTGAAAACCCAAAGCACAGCAACAATCCAGACCATGTATGGTACGGTTTTAGCCTTACCAGTCAGCAATTTAATGATCGCATAGCTGATAAAACCCATTGCAATACCATCGGCAATTGAATAAGTAAATGGCATAAATACAATCGTGAGGAAAGCCGGTACCGCTTCTGTAATGTCGTCCCAATCAATATTGGTAATACCGTGAATCATGAGCACACCGACAAAGAGTAGCGCTGGTGCAGTCGCAAAACCAGGAACAGATTGAGCAAGCGGTGATAAAAACAAGCATGCTAGAAATAGCACAGCCACCACCACTGCGGTTAAACCCGTACGCCCACCTGCTGCTACGCCCGATGCCGATTCGATATATGGTGTTGTTGAAGATGTTCCCAAAGCTGCACCCGCAACAATTGCAGTTGAGTCGGCAAACAAGGCCTTTTTCAAACGTGGTAGCTTACCATCTTTGAGCAATCCGGCACGGTGCGAAACACCAACAAGTGTTCCGGTACTATCAAACAAATCGACCAAGAAAAACACAAAAATCACACCAATCATGGTTGCTGTAAACAGGCCTTCGAAGTCCATTTGCATAAATGTTGGTGCAATTGATGGGATGGCACCGACTACACCTTTTAGCTCATTTAAGCCGAGTAGCGTGGAAAGACCAGTAATCGCCAGAATACTGATAATAATTGCACCACGTACTTTTAACTGGTGCAAAACTACGATAATGATAAAACCAAGAAAGGCCAACAAGACAGTTGGAGATTTGAGATTACCTAACCCCACCAGTGTGGCAGGATTATCTACAATAATACCGGCATTTTTGAGTGCTACCAGCGCCAAAAATAAACCGATACCGCCACCAATAGCGAACTTAAGTGACATTGGAATCGCATTGACAATCGCTTCTCGGATTTTTAAGAAACTAATCGCCAAGAAAACAAGACCAGAAATGAAAACGGCAGCCAAAGCTGTCTGCCAAGGCACACCCATACCCAAACATACAGAATAGGTGAAATATGCATTTAAGCCCATGCCCGGTGCCAATGCGATTGGGTAGTTGGCAATCAAGCCCATGACCAAACAACCAATTGCTGCAGCCAAACAGGTTGCAACAAAGACAGCACCGTAGTTCATTCCCGTTTCTGAAAGAATGATCGGGTTTACAATAATGATGTAACACATGGTCAAAAATGTAGTTACACCTGCAAGTACTTCAGTTCTGAAGTTTGTCTTGTTTTCGCTTAGCTTAAACAAGCGCTCAAGCAAACCTACTGAAGGATTAGGAGTGGTCATATCATCGCCCTATGAGAAAATTGAGCATTTCGTAATTCTGCGATCATGTTTACAGGCCACGTTAAAAGCACTGTATTGCACATGAAAAATCTGTTTAGGCCTGAGCAAATACTATGCCATCAGCTTGATTATTATTTATTTAAAATAATCAGTATGCTGGCTTTGGATAATGACAAAGGCTCCCCCAACAGAAAAAAGCCGCATGAGCATGCGGCTTTTTCAACCTAACGATTAAGTAATTCAGCCCCAATTGCTGTCTTTTAATCACTTAATACTTGACGGTGGATTATAACAGATTGATTTTATTTTGTTTATTTTTTTATAAATACATGTTTTTCTAAATTAATCGTGCAACAAATCAATTACTTATTTTTCCCGGCGGTCAACTTTTAAGTTAAAACTGCTCTTGAGTTGCACGCTCAGTTAGAAATTTGTGATTAATATGATTCGGATTGGCTTCAATCATTTTTATACCTTTTTCGGCATCTTTAATGATATGCAATATTTCTTGGCGTTTTTTGGCACGAGAATCTATATAGATCCCATAACCCAAGACCAATACAAGCCCAACAACGGACACAGCAGCTATTTTTTTCATATCTTAAAAATCTTATCAGTAAAATGAATTTTTCAGGCGCTCGACTGATGCAAACGCCACTTTGTGCCTACCATTTTATAGACACGCTATTAAACTATAAAACAACACTTTTTGACTACATTTTTGTGACTTAATTCACAATTATTCGCATTGTTACTGTGCAAATGTCTTATTTTTGTCATTTATATCATGACATTAAAGGCATCATTTTATCTCTATCATACGATGCTTAGTTGATCATACTCTGATTACATTAAATCACAAAGAGCGCATTGTAGATTTTTAAGATATATAGATTTTTCCTTCAAGCTTAGGCTTTAATATGGCCCTTTATTTTACTCTTCCTCTCAAGCACTTCTTGGCAGCATGCACGCCCAACCTGTATTTTCATACCTGCATGTGTTAATCTACGCGCTTCAAAACCCACCTCCTCGATTTATTTACATGATCCTTACGCCACCTTAATTGATCTTCTTTTAGTTCTCATCAATTGAAATCATCACTGTCTGGTGATGTGGTGTAGTCGTGTGTAAATATCACATCGCTAGCCTGTACGAAATAAAAAATTTTATAGGCTTTTTATGTTTGCTCAAATTCAACAGCAATGGCTCTCCAATATTCGTGGAGATGTTCTCGCTGGTTTAGTTGTTGGTCTTGCACTGATTCCTGAAGCAATCGCTTTTTCTATTATTGCAGGTGTCGATCCACAGGTTGGCCTTTACGCTTCTTTTTCGATGGCAGTGATCATCGCATTTGTAGGTGGTCGACCGGCCATGATCTCAGCCGCCACTGGCGCGATGGCTTTGCTCATGGTGACGTTGGTCAAAGAACATGGACTGGACTATCTGTTTGCAGCCACAATTTTAACCGGGATTATTCAAATTATTGCGGGGCAGCTAAAACTGGCCAAGCTGATGCGCTTTGTGTCTAAGTCGGTTGTAATCGGTTTTGTAAACGCACTGGCCATTTTAATTTTTATGGCTCAACTCCCCGAACTGATACATGTCTCATCTTGGGTATATGTGTTCGTTGCGCTTGGATTAGCCATTATTTACTTGTTTCCTTACTTGCCCGTGATTGGAAAGCTTGTTCCCTCCCCATTGGTATGTATTGTTTTAATTACTCTCATCGCCTATTTAATGGGTGTAGATGTACGCACCGTTGGCGATATGGGGAATCTTCCCAATCAATTACCGCACTTTTTTATCCCTAATATCCCTTGGAATCTTGATACATTATGGATCATTCTGCCCTATTCTTGTGCAATGGCTGCAGTCGGCTTACTCGAGTCGATGATGACCGCCACAATTGTAGATGAACTGACCGACAGTGCCAGCAACAAGCATCAAGAATGCAAAGGTCAAGGTATTGCCAATATCGTTACGGGGATGATGGGTGGTATGGCCGGTTGCGCCATGATTGGACAGTCGATGATTAATGTAAAATCTGGTGCACGCACTCGACTCTCTACCCTAGTTGCGGGTGTGTTTTTGCTGATTTTAGTGGTGTTTATTAGTGACTGGCTCAAGATCATCCCTATGGCAGCTTTGGTTGCTGTCATGATCATGGTTTCGATCAGTACCTTCGATTGGGGATCAGTCAAAAATATTCGTCGCAACCCAACCACAAGTACTGTGGTAATGCTGGCAACCGTGGTAGTGGTAGTGGCTACCCATAACTTGGCGATTGGCGTATTGGTGGGTGTTTTACTGTCGGCATTATTTTTGGCACAAAAACTTGAAAATGATGTACATATTGAAACCTCCCGTACAGACAACATTCGCCACTATGATGTACGCGGTCAACTCTTTTTTAGCTCATCAGAGCGCTTTGCACATGCATTTGATTTTTCTGAGGATGTTATGCATGTGGTGATTGATTTGACCCATGCACATATCTGGGATGTCACCACCGTGGCAACATTAGACAGCATTGTAGATAAATTCAAGAAAAATGGCGTTTTGGTGAGCGTAAGAGGTTTAAACGAAGCCAGCTCGATCATGATTGAACAATATGGTACCCACTCGAAGATATAAATACGTCGAAAATCACCCATGCAGGATTAAATCTGCATGGATGATTATTCATTTAAAACTGATAACCAAAGCGCAATAAAACATTGCGTGGCGTACTCGGTAGTTCAGCCGAGCGCCAGTACTGCTTGTCGGTTACATTGTTTACTGCAAGCGTCACGTTCCAAGGTGCAAAGCTATAGCCAATTGCTGCATCGAGTCGTGCAAAGCCATTGATATGTACAGGCGTGCTGTTTAAATTACCATTTTGGTAAGCGTAAAACGAACCTTGATAAGTTACTCCTGTCTCAAAATACAGTTTTTCAGTTGGCAAATAACGAACAAATAGATTTGCTGTGTTTTTAGAGACTTTATCTAGAGGATTATTCTCTGTCAGCGGATATTGAATATTTTCTTTTACCTTTGCATCGGTATAGCCATAACCACCGCGGATAAACACGTTATCGCGTAATCGGCCAATAAAGCTAAATTCTGCTCCACGTGCCTCATGCTCGCCTGCAACAGCCCACAGATCAGGGTTGTTAATGGCATCAGGTTGATAGCGAATATTGTGTTTACGAATATCATAAACCGAAAATTGCGTGCTCAAACGCTGATCAAGCCAGTCACTTTTAATTCCAACCTCAAATTGATCGTTGTATTGAGGCTCGGCATTGACCACAGTACTCGAAACAGCGTTCACACCTGTTGAACCACCAAATGGTGCAAAACTACGGCTATACGACGTATAAATACTATGTGCATCGAGAGGCTGCCAGACCAAACCGATATTTGGACTAAACGTGCCTTCAGATTTTGAATAGTATTCATCTACGGCCAGCTTGTTTCTGATTTTGACCTGTGTAGATGAATCATAGATATCGTATCGGGCACCGAGCATCAGTTGTAACGAAGCGTTTAAGCGAATCAAATCTTGGGCAAAAAACCCTAAATTTAATGCTTCACTATAATTCTGAGTGGTGATCTGAGCATTTGCACGATCAAAAGTTTCAATGGTATCACCCGTGTACGGGTTGAAATACCCATATAACTGTGTACTGCCACTCGAATAATTCCCCAGTATTGGCTCACGTCTCTCTTTAGTAACATCGGCCCCTAAAAGTACACGATGTTCGAAACGCCCAGTATTAAACACACCTGTTAAGTCAAAAGTATTAGTGATGGTTTTATTGGTGGTCTGTTGCCATGCATAGCTTTGACGAATATAGCCCGGATACAAACATGTCGCGCTTTTTGTGGCGCAGTAAGTTCCACCAAAATAATTATCAAAATCTTGAGACGCTTCGCGGTAACTTAAAGCCCAATGAAAGTTCCAATTGGTCGCATATTGATATTTCAAATCGGTGCGAATCAAGTGTAATTCATCATCGATATAATCACCATCGTGCGCAAAACCTTGCTTAATTGAAGGATACACACCACTCTTTGCCAAATCAAAATAAGATGGGCCACGGTCTGGAATCCGATGCAATTTGTCGTAGGTATATTGAGTGGTCCAAGTGATTGTCTGGTCATCATTACGATAAGTCACACTGGGTGAGGCCATCACCTGCCGTTGCTGAATTCCGCGCCTAAAACTATCTGTTTCGCCATATTCACTGGTTAGGCGTACCGCCCAGTTTTGATTAATCGCCTGATTTAAATCAATCGTTGTTCCGCGGTTGTTCCAAGAGCCAAGGTAGCCACCTACCGTACTTTTCGAATCGAAGTTGGCATATTTGCTGACCATATTGATCACACCACCTCCACCACTACGACCGTAGAGTACCGAAGCTGGGCCTTTTAAAATTTCAATTCGTTCAATATTGGCCGTACTACGACGAATTTGCCCGCTGTCACGGATACCGTCTCGATATATATCGCTGGTGTCGGCGTTGAATCCTCTAAGCACAATCCCATCACCGCGTGTATCATAATTGGTGGTCACACCCGGTGTACCTTGTAACATCACACTTAAATCATTGGCACCATAAATCTTATACTTTTGCACATCAATGGTATCAATGGTCTGAGGTATATCTTTCTTATCTAGACCATTTCGTGTCACATTGGCTTGAGCATAATCCACATAGCTTTTGATCGGGTCAAGCTCGCTCATCGCTTCCAACGTCAGAGTTGGCATCACGGCAGTCGAATTTTTAACATCTCCATTTTGATTGGCAAAAGCGTATTGTGTTTGCACAATCATAAGACTAAGCAAGCTCAATCTGAAGGCTGCGGTTCCTGGCTGTTTAAAAAAACGTTTCTGAATCATCGACGCAATATCCAAAGTGGGGATACAAAGCGCAAATATTAATAAAAAACATTCCCATTTGCATTACTTTTTTTATACAATTTCTTAAATTTTACTTACAAAGCAATCTCATATTATTTATTTGGTTTTATACCTAGAATTCGAATTTAAATCATTTACATATCATTTATTTGTTTGAATATATATTTAAAGTCTATCCATTCATTACAGATCTCGATTTATATATGTATACAAATACATCAAAAAATATATTTCAAATAAATGTTTTATTTTCATTAAATTAAAAAAAATAAAAAAAGAAGCTTTTTGCAATTTTCTTTTCTTCTATTTTTATTATAAATATAAGCCTTAAAAACTTTATGACTTGATAATTAATTTAAAAGTTAAAACACGGTTAACGATTTAAGGAACCTATTTAGATGAATATTATTTTGATCGATCTAAGCCAGTCTCCCTCGAAAAACTTGGGATTAAAAACGATTGGTATTTCTCCTCAAGTAGGCGAATGGATTGAACTAGATCACGATAAGAGCTCCGCCATCTACGAAATTTTAACTATTGTGCATAAAGTAGATCGTACACCCGAAGTTTATGTACGCTATTTAGGCCACCTTCCCGAATTAATTCGCCAGCGTTTCTCTGTCGGTCAGAGCTTTAGTCTAGAAAGATGGGACAAATGCTTTAATTAAATCTAGAAAACCCAATGCGCATTAAACTGCGCATTGAGTTTAAAAATCTTCAAAGATACTATCAATAACGAGCATGCTAAATTGCAGACGCTTTAGATACTTAAGTTATTTTTTCAGCGTATCTACACGATTATAAATATTATCGTTGCTTATCTTAACAATTTGAATTCGGTCATTATTTTAATAGAAAACTGATAGCATTCAGGTTAAACAAAAGAAGATGAACAAAATTCAAAAAGATATTTCAAATCATTTTTCTCAGTTTATCTTATTGTAATTGGTCTTGTGGTTATTTGTATTTGATTTTATTATAAAATTAAAGGGAGATGATGCTTGGATTGTCCATCTGAGCTTAATCACTCTTTCGCACATTACATAACAATTACGCATAACATAGGAATAAACATTATGAGTTACCAACATATCTTAGTTCCCGTTGACGGCTCTGAAATTTCTTTAGCAGCTTTCGAACATGCTGCATCGCTCGCCAAAGCTTTTGGTAGCAAATTGACTGCAATTAGCTTATTGGCTGAGGATCCGTTTAGCGGTGTCGATTTTTACTATGTATCCCCGATTATGAAAGACTATTTCATTGAAGCACAGGCAAAAGCACAAGAAACCTTGGCACATGTAAAGAGCACTGCGACTGTGCATGGTATTGAGGTCGAAACACAGATCGTAAAAGGTGAAGTGTCTGCTGAAGGTATCATTAAGGCTGCTGAAGATTTGAAGATTGATTTGATTGTGATGGGCTCACACGGTCGTAAAGGTGTTCAAAAGTTTTTCTTAGGTAGCTTTGCTCAAGATGTGCTAGGGAACACTGAACTTCCTGTTTTAATTGTAAAAAAATAGACTATATTTGGCTCTGCTCATCATTAATGTGTCAGAGCCGAATTTTTTAACTCGAATTAATTAATTTTAATGCACTTCAATCAAACGATTGAACGCTACGATTACCCGCTTTGCAAAGAATACGATAACATAGTAGCTTCTACAGCATTAGTATTTAAGGCGAGCGATCATGTCACTTCGTAAAGGCATATACCAGCATTATAAAGGTCAGCTTTACCAAGTTTTGCATGTTGCAAAACACAGCGAGACTGAAGAAGAATTGGTGATTTATCAGTGTTTATACGGAGATTACTCCATTTGGGCACGCCCGCTCACCATGTTTATTGAAACTGTAGAACACGACAACGAAATCAAACCACGCTTTCAGTTTTTACATTGTGTAGACTAACGCTGGCTTATAAAATCGATAGTCGATTAAAGTGTAAGTCAAATTCAATATACTTGTGAATGAAAGCGGCTTTATCGGTCGCACGTAATAAATTGTCATAGATAAATACAGGTACAGGATGGTATAAGGCCCCTGTACCATTCTCATAAAAAATTTTAAGATGGCGTGATATTGCATCGTATTGCCATGACTTAACACTCACCAGTTGCTGCATATAAGCTCCTTTTCCATACAAAAAGATCACTTTTTAGGCATCTTTTATTCTTTTGACATTACAAGAATCTGAATCGCGCACAAAGAGAATATTTGTAAAGTGAATGAACTGTTAAATAAATTTTTACTGACTAAAAGTCACCTTTATTCAAAAAACCGATTGTATTGATAAAAACATACCGTTTCCCCTATCAATGCATTTATCTTATTCTTCTCAACAAGTTAAATTATTTACTCCTTTGGAGCTGTTAGGCATGTTAGACC
>NZ_JASCAJ010000019.1:0-80169 GCF_029967895.1 Acinetobacter sp. V89_7 | reverse complement strand
GCCATGTGAGAGTAAGTCATCGCCAGCTTTTAAATACGAAAGCCCCCTTAACATACGTTAAGGGGGCTTTTTTATGCTTAAAAATAAGTGGAAAAATGCATGTAAAAATCAGCTTTATAATCCAGAAACTCTCTATTTTTTAACGCTTTTGTCATGTCGTTGACAAGTTTTTAGTCCAAACTTTGATCTCAAATTAAAAAATTAGAGCGACAATATGTTAAAAAAAGTCTTTTGGTGCATGAGTTTGATTGCACTGAGTGGGTGTAATGACCATAATCATGATGATTTGGCAGCTTCTCCAAATACCAGTGTTCAAGAACCTAAAATTTTATTGATTGGACATCGCGGTGCTAGTGCATTACGTCCTGAACATACGCTTGCTTCATATCAAAAAGCCATTGATGATGGCGCTGACTTTATTGAACCAGATTTGGTTTCTACCAAAGATGGGGTACTGGTTGCACGTCATGAAAATGAAATCAGCGGCACGACCAATGTAGCGACTCTACCTGAATTTGCTAATCGAAAAACCACTAAAGTGATCGATGGTGTATCAATAACCGGTTGGTTTACTGAAGATTTCACCTTAAAAGAATTGCAGCAACTCAAAGCGCGCGAACGTATTCCACAGTACCGCCCTGCCAATACACAGTTCAATGATTTGTACAACGTACCGACTTTAGATGAAATTATTGATCTGGCCAATCAGCATTATAAAAAAACAGGCAAAGTGATTGGTTTATATATTGAAACCAAGCATCCGACTTACTTTAAGACGTTAAATTTATCTCTTGAAGATCCTCTTCTCAAGACTTTAGCAAAGTATGAGTATTCGCAAAAAATCGCACCGATATATTTACAGTCTTTTGAAGTTGAAAATTTAAAATATCTTAAACAGCAGTTGGCCGCACTGAAAAGTGTGCAACGTGCACAATTGATTCAACTCTATGATTCATCTTCGAGTCAACCTGCCGATGCCGTCGCAAAGGGCGCGAAAACCACTTATGCCGACATGGCAACGGCTCAGGGTTTAAAAGATGTCGCCCAATATGCCAATGGTGTAGGCCCAGCGAAATCCTATATCTTTAAAAATACCGATATGACACAAACCACAGCCTTTGTAACCGATGCGCATTTGGCTGGACTAAAAGTGCACCCCTATACCTTTCGTCCTGAAAACAATTTCTTACCACAATCCTTACGATGCAGTGCGCGCTTAGATGAGCGATGTGCATCTGGATCGATCAAGGAAATGAAGCTTTATTTTCAAGCTGGCGTAGATGGTATTTTTACGGACGACCCTGCTATTGGCCGACAAGCCATTACAGAATATACAGCAGTCCAGTCAAAATAATGATGTTAAAAGCGAACTATGTGTAGCTCAATATAACAATACAATCGTTTTATTTAGTGTAAATAACCAGAGAGAAGGGAGCTGAAACCCGCTCTGGTTCTTTATCACACTGGTTTAGGTAGATTGAACATCAAGATGTCATACCGTTGAAGTCAAAACTTCACATTCAGCTGATTTAATGAGCTAAATTTTAATTCTAGATCTTATTTCATGAAAAATAAAACGGTATTGGCGATGCTGTGTGGCGCATTGATGGGTTTAGCTGGATGTAACGATGAGCATGATGCATCGCAGCCCAGCTTGAATGATTCGATCAGTCAACCGACCTTGGTGGCCTTTGCTAAACTTCCTGTAGACACCTATGCCAGCGGGCCAGATTCGGGCAAGGCCGTAAAAGGTGCCAATGGTATTTATCCGCCTTTTAAAGGACAGCCTGTACAAGGGTTTTCCGCAGCCTTAAAAAACAAAGATGGCAGCTATATGGTTATGGCGGATAACGGTTTCGGGACGCAAGATAATTCTGCCGATTTTCTACTCAGAATTTATAAACTGAGTCCTGATTTTAAAACCAAAAGCCAAGGCTCTGGCACTGTAATAGTACAAAGCTTTATTCAGCTGCGCGATCCAAACAAGCGCGTTCCGTTTGATATTGTTAATGCCAATAGTGCTGAACGATTATTGACAGGTGCAGATTTCGATCCAGAATCGATGCAGCGCGCGCCTGATGGAACGTATTGGATCGGTGATGAGTTTGGTCCATATTTACTGCATTTTTCAGCAGAAGGGGTGTTGCTAGATGCACCTATTCCATTACCTCATCCTTTGAATCCAGCGCAAGAATTACGCTCGCCTCAAAATCAATGGAATAAAGCTCAAATCAATTATGTCGAACCATTGGTTCAGCAAAGTGGCGGCTTTGAAGGCATGGCCATTTCACCTGATGGGCAGTATTTGTATCCATTGATCGAAAAACCGATCAAATCTTTGCATGACAGCGAGCGCCATCTGTTGATTTCACAATTTGATCTCAAGAAAAAAGCTTATACGGGTCAGTATTACTGGTTTGCACTGGATAGCAAAGCCACCAATATCGGTGACTTTCAACTGTTTAATGACAAACAAGGTATTATTATCGAGCGCGATGCCACCCAGAATAATTTAGGCGGTTATAAAAAATTGATCCGCATTCAACTTAATGCGTCGGGCCAACTGGTTAATCGTGAGGATTTAGTCGATTTGATGCAGATTGCTAATCCTGATTTATTGTATGCCACTGCACGAAACGGTGATCTCGGCACGGGACAAAATTTTGCGTTTCCGTTTGAAACCATTGAAGATATTGTGATTGAAAATGGCAATACACTTACCGTCATTAATGACAATAATTTTCCGGGATCATCTGGTCGCAATGCCAAACTTGCCGATGATAATGAAATCATTCAGATCAAACTACCCAAAGCACTGTTTTAAATACAGAGTCAGTATCGAGAAGAATCGTATGTTGCCACGCGAGTTGGCAACATAATTGAAAACTGTCTAAACTTTATACAATTTAATTGTTATGTCATTGTTTCCACAATTTTTATAATTCTGAAAAGTGAAGGGTATTCATGTTAAAATGCTCGGCTTTCATCTTTGATGTTATCCCATCACTTCAGCAAGCCGAGAATCGCAAGCTATGTCTACAGCCTATACCATGCAGACCGCGCCAAAAGCGCTGTTTGATTACGACAAATATTGGGCGTCGTGTTTTGAACCTGCGCCATTTTTGCCGATGTCACGCGAGGAAATGGACCAACTTGGCTGGGATGCCTGCGATTTTATTTTGGTCTGTGGCGATGCCTATATCGACCATCCGTCATTTGTATCGGGTGTGATCGGTCGTGTACTCGAAGCACAAGGGTTTCGTGTCGGGATTATCGCACAACCCGATTGGACCAATGTCGAGAGCTTTCGTGTTTTGGGTAAGCCGACCATTGCTTGGGGCGTGACTGCCGGTAATATGGATTCGATGATCAACCGTTATACGGCAGATCGAAAAATCCGCTCGGATGATGCTTATTCACCGGATAATGCGCCGAATAAGCGTCCAGATCGTGCGGCAACGGTGTACTGTCAGCGCTGCCGTGAAGCCTTTCCGGATGTTCCGGTTTTACTTGGCGGAATTGAAGGAAGCTTACGTCGTATCGCGCATTATGATTACTGGTCGGACAAAGTTCGTCGCTCCATTCTCATGGACTCTAAAGCCGATTTACTGATGTATGGGAATGGTGAACGTGCAGTGATTGAAGTGATGCACCGTTTGGCAAAAGGTGAAAAAGTTCATGACATCAATGATGTGCGTGGTACTGCATTTATTATCAATAAACACAATAAAGCTGCGAAAGCAAAATTTGTTGAGATTGCCAGTAACGATGTCGACACCATTGGCCGAGTCGATCCGATTATCAACCCTTATGTGATGACGGAAGATATCGACGGCTGTGAAGTCGAAAAAGAAAAAGGCAATTCACTGGCCCAGTATCAGAATTTTCAAAAAGAAATTGTTGCGAATCCGATTATTCGTGAAGGTGATCAACTCGACCCAGATACGCAAATTGTGCAGCTCCAGCCTGCTGCATCGAAAGCAATCAAGCATAAATTACCGCCACGTGAACTGGCTGTAATTCGTCTGCCTTCTTTTGAAGAAGTCGCCAACGATCAGGTGCTGTATGCGCATGCCAACCGTATCTTGCATTTAGAAACCAATCCGGGGAATGCCCGTGCCTTGGTGCAACGTCATGGCGAGCGTGATGTCTGGATTAATCCACCGCCAATTCCGCTTACTACGGAAGAAATGGATTATGTGTTTGACTTGCCGTATGCTCGCTTACCGCATCCATCTTATGGAAATGCACGTTTTCCAGCGTTTGATATGATCAAATTTTCGGTCAATATCATGCGTGGCTGCTTTGGTGGTTGTACCTTCTGTTCGATTACCGAGCATGAGGGACGGATTATCCAGAACCGTTCTGAAGACTCGATCTTACGTGAAATTGAAAAAATTCGGGATACTGCGCCGCAGTTTACCGGGATCATTTCGGATTTGGGTGGCCCAACGGCAAACATGTACCGTTTGCATTGTAAAGATCCAGAAATTGAAAAGAACTGCCGTAAACCGTCGTGTGTTTATCCGGGCGTTTGTCAGAATTTGCATACCGATCATGCACCTTTGGTACAGTTATACCGTAAAGCCCGCCAGATCAAGGGCGTGAAAAAAATTCTGATTGGATCAGGCCTGCGTTATGACTTGGCAGTTTTGAACCCTGAATACGTCAAAGAATTGGTACAGCATCATGTGGGCGGTTACTTAAAAATTGCGCCAGAGCATACCGAGCAAGGGCCTTTATCAAAAATGATGAAGCCGGGCATCGGAACCTATGACCGCTTTAAGCAAATGTTTGAGCGCTTTAGTAAAGAAGCAGGCAAAGAACAATACCTGATTCCGTATTTTATTGCGGCGCATCCGGGTACTTCGGATTACGACATGATGCATTTGGCAATTTGGCTGAAGAAAAATGGTTTCCGTGCCGATCAGGTGCAGACTTTCTATCCATCGCCAATGGCCACCGCCACCACCATGTACTATTCGGGCAAAAACCCGTTGGCCAAAGTGGCACGCTATACTGAAAATGTCGATATCGTGAAAGGTGAAAAACGTCGTCGTTTGCATAAAGCATTCTTGCGTTACCATGATCCAAATAACTGGCCAATGCTGCGTGAAGCATTAAAAGAAATGGGCCGTGCCGACTTGATTGGTAACTCTAAGCAGCATTTGATTCCAACCTATCAGCCGAAGGGCACAGAAGGTGAATACAAATCAGCGCGTAAGAAAAACTCGACTGCAGCAGGTGATTCGGTTAAACGAAGTGCTCAGCATCCTGCCTCTCAAGGCCAGAAAAGACCGCAAAAAGGTCAAATCCTGACGCAGCACACGGGCTTGCCTCCACGTGAAACCAAAGATCGGCAGTCATCCGATTCGAAGTCACAGCGCTCCAAGCCACGCAGTAAGTCACACCGATAAGATCTATAAAAAAGCGCTTCCTGAGAGAGGCGCTTTTTTATCTGGCTCAAGTCGCAAAACTTATACATAAAAAAAGGAAGATATTCCCATTGCACTTTGGCCCAGCAATTGATCATGTCATAGATGTAACCGTAAGCGTTAACTGATTTGAAGATAACAGTTTTTATGAGATGAATTAAAGTGAGATATACCACGCATCACATGAAAGTGATTCAAACATTGGCCTGATAAAGCAGCATTTGTCCGAAGGTCGTACTTGCCAAAGGCAGGAGAACACTTTAAGTTAAACACATGCGATGGAAGCGTTTGACCATGATGATAAAAAATTGGGTCAAGATTTAAAATTCGGCTGTAAACCGAAACTATAAAAATAGATAAAAGGAATGAGATACATGTATTGGTTCTTGATTGTGGGTATTTTTGCCCTGTTTGTTTTTGCCAGTCTGAAGGGGCTACAGCGGAAACAAAAAAATGACAGTGTACTGAAACAGCGTGCCGTATTTAGTGCGCATGAACAACTATTTTTCAATCGTCTTAAAGAGGCATTGCCAGAACTGACGGTATTGGCTCGAGTGTCTTTCGATGCCCTGATCACCACGAAATTACCGCGGACACGTTATAAATACCAAAATATGGTGGCCGACTTTGTGATTTTAGATCATCAGTATCATGTGTTGGCGGTGATTGATTTTTCCGACCCTTTGCACGTCCGCCGCACTCAGCACGACAGTTATAAAGAGCAACTGCTGCAATCGGCAGGTTATCGGATTTTACATTACACGCAAGTGCCGCAATTGGCAGCACTGCGTCGCGATGTGTATCCAGCCAAGGCAGCAAATGAAATGAGCTATGTGATGACCAGTGAACCCAGTGAACGACTGGTCAAATACAGCATCTTTGCAAAAAGCTGATTAAGGCTTAACGGCAGTTACGGTCATTTCGACCAATACGTCAGGATGATACATTTTGGCTTCCACACATGTGCGCGGTAGGGCTTGCATGTCTGCACACCAAGCGTCCCAGACAGCGTTCATTGCAGCATAATCGCGCTCAATATCTTTTAAGAAAATCATCACAGAGAGAATATGGCGCTTGTCTGTACCTGCATCTGCCAAAAAGCGATCGATAATATCCAGCGTTTGCTGGGTTTGACCTGTGATATCAAGATTCGTATCGCTAGCCAACTGACCTGCAAGATGAACCAGATTTCCAGCAATCGCGATTTCTGAGAAGCGCTTTTCGACGTGCAATCGTTGTACGGTCATTTATTTTCCTGTATGGGGATAACCAGAAGAAAGATCTGCCGATTGTACTTGTGCTTTCATTCGTGCTGCAACACACGCAGTTAATAAACATCCCAAGGTTAAATAAAATGCCACATAGTGCCAATGCCCGTTACCCAGCGTAATCAATCCTGTTGCGATGAATGGGGTGAATCCGCCCCCTACAATACTGGCGACCTGATAGCCTACACCTGCACCGCTATAACGATATGATGCGCCAAAGAGCTCGGTAAAAATAGGCTGATGAACACTGACCACCATATCGTGTGAAAGATTGGCCAGCAAAATCGCGAAAATCACGATCCAGAGCGTAGAGCCACTTTCAAGTGCCAAAAAGAAAGGAAATGCACAGATGGCCCCGATTAAACCGCCTATCACACACATCCGGCGACGGCCAAAGCGGTCGGAAATATGTGCGAAAAAGGGAATGGTCAGACAGCTAATCGCACCGACCATCAAGCCAATATTTAGAAATAAGCTTGAAGACATCCCTAGATTTTTAGTGGAGTAGTTGAGCGCGAAGGTTGTGACCAAATACATGGTCAGTAGCTCGGCCAAACGCAGTGCAATAATATAAAAGAACGCTTTAGGATTTTGACGCACCGCTTCAAATAGCGGAATTTTGGTTGTTTGGGTCTTGGTTTTTGCAACTTCTTGAATAAATTCTTGTGATTCTTCTTGTCCGCCGCGAACCCATAAGGCACAGAGAACCAAGATCACACTGGCGATAAAGGGAATACGCCATGCCCAGTCGGCAAAAGCCTCTTGTCCAAATACATAAATAATGCCCGAAACACTACCAGTGGCGAGCATTAAGCCGACGCCATATCCGATTTGAACACCACTGCTGTAAAATGCCTTTCGATCCTGCGGTGCATTTTCAACAGCCATCAAGGCTGCGCCACCCCATTCACCACCAACAGCAAAACCTTGAATTGCACGTAGTAGCACCAGAAGAACGGGTGCCCACCAGCCGATGGCCTCAAAGTTGGGTAATAATCCAATTAGTACTGTGGCCGTGCCCATCAGGAAAACGGTTAAAAACAGCATTTTTTTACGCCCGATGCGGTCGCCAAAATGGCCAAACACCACACCACCTAACGGACGAAACAAGAAACCCACCCCAAACGTTGCAAAAGCAGCGAGGGTACCCATTGCAGGGCTAATACTTGGAAAAAATTGCTGATTGAAAATCAGTGCGGCAACAATGCCATACAATAAGAAATCATACCAATCGACAACGGCACCGATAAAACTACTCAGAGCGGCTTTGCGTGCGCGTTTTTCGTGGGAAGAAGAAGATGCTAGATTTGAAGCCATTGATACTTGAGAATCCCATGCGTTCAGAACGGATGCCCTGCAACATTCGGATTTGGTCGTCACGCCAATCGCAGGACATAATGTATAGGGTAAAGGTGTCCCGTATACATTGCAGCAGATACATGGGTAAATGCATTTGCGAGCCTAAGAGTACTCCAAAATAGCCAGAAAGTGAAACAACTTTTCAAAGACCGTTTTATTTTTTTGATCAAATTTGACTGCTTACCAAAATGAAAGCTGTGAATCGCTCTCACGAGGTCCTAGCTGATACACGCCCACTCCAATCAGGCGATATTGTGCAGCGGGCTGTAGCTGCATTTCGGTCAATAACACACCCAGAGCATGCTGAAATTCTTCAAGCGACGCCAAGGCGCGTTTAAAGCTTTTACTGTGCTGGAAGATCTGAAAATCTGGTGTTTTGAGCTTGATACTGATACCACGTGCCTGTAATTGTTTGTGTTGCAACGATAGCCAGACTTTTTCAGCCAATAGTCGCCAGTAGATGTCACATTCACTGAGATACAAATTTTGATCGAAGGTGGTTTCCTTGGAAATTTGCTGGCGCACACGCTCGCTTTGAACCACGCGATGGTCTATTCCCTGCGCATACAGATACAGTTGCTTGCCATATTTTCCAAAATGATGAATCAGTACGGCTTCATCGATATGCTGTAAATCACCCAGTGTTTCGAGTTTTAATTGCTGTAGTTTGGCTTGGGTGACGCGCCCAACGCCCGGAATTTTTTTTAGTGGTAGATCGCGAATAAAGTCCATAACCTGATGGGGTTTGATCACACATAAGCCATTCGGTTTATTCCAGTCAGATGCAATTTTGGCCAAAAACTTATTCGGTGCGACACCAGCAGATGCAGTGAGATGCGTCAGATTCCAGATATCCTGACGAATATGAATGGCGACATCGGTGGCGCTGGGCAATTGCTTGAGATTTTCGGTTACATCCAGATAGGCTTCATCTAGGGAAAGGGGTTCGATGAGCGAAGTATATTGCTGAAAAACATGATGAATCTGTTGTGAAGCCGCTCGATACTTTTCAAAGTTTGGCTCAATCACGATCAGATCTGGACAGAGTTTACGGGCCTGACCCATTGGCATGGCCGAGCGTAATCCGTAACGTCGTGCAGGATACGATGCTGCGGCAATTACTGCGCGCGGATGATGTGAGGAAATCACCACGGGCAAGTGTTGCAGCTCTGGTCGCTCACGCAGTTCTACCGACGCATAAAAGGCATCCATATCGATGTGAATAATTTTTCGCATGCTGGTCTGCCTACTGCTTTACGGTAGGCGCGACAAAATCACGCCATTCTTTTAAGGAGCCTGCATAGACATTCAGATCGACTGGTTTTTCAATGCCCTTGATTTTGCCTTTGCGGCTGTATTGCCAGAACACCCATTCACGCTGGTCTTTAAGCTCGGGCTTTTGATCATACTCGCGAATCCATAGTGGCGTTTTTTTAAAATGTCCCATCAGCACAATATGATAAAAACGGGTTGAGACATAAAAAATTGGCTGCTTACCGTAGTGGGCCTTAAGCCGATCGTGCATGATCTGGATTTCCTTTAGCAACTGTTCTTGCGTATATGTATCGATGCAAGCCGTGTCATACTCAAGGTCAATCACTGGTGGAAGTGCGTCTGCTTTGGTAGGGACGGTTTTAATAAAATTCTCTGCTTGTACCGTACCGTCTCGGCAAAGCCGGTAAAAATGATAGGCCCCAACATGCAGCCGTTGTTCACGCGCTTTTAACCAATAATCTTGAAATTTGGGATCTTGGTAATCGCCACCTTCAGTGGCTTTTAAATAAACAAAACGAAATTGATCAGCGGGAATTTTGGACCAGTTGATCTCACCTTGATGGTGTGAGACATCAAACCCTTTTACCGGATAATCTTGTGCAGAAGCTTTCTGATTATAAAAAAAACCAAAATAGAGCAAGATCAACAACAGCACAGAAAAACCCAGCCCTAACCAGTGAGCTGGAGAAATAGATTTAAAAATATGACGTGATTTCATGCGTATATCTTGGCTCGATCCTCTGCTTCATCATAACCAGAAGTTAAACGCTGTACCATGTCGAATCGTTAAACTGGCGTATTACGCGGAATTTTAGAAAAAATCACTGCGGTAATAATATTAATACAGCCAAGGCAGATTAAGGTTGCATGAAAGGTACGGGTCATGTCTTGTGTACCAAACTGCTGACTGAAAATATTGACCAGTGTACCTGCCAAGGCTACGCCGATACTCATAGATAGCATCATGATCATCGATAAAAAGCTATTGCCGCTACTGGCATGTTGCTGGGATAAGTCTTTGAGCGTAAGCGTATTCATCGAAACAAACTGGATAGAATTGAGCGTGCCGAACACAAAAAAGTGAATGGCACGCAGCCATTCAGGTGTTTCTGCCGTGGTCAGGGAAAAGCTTGCGATGCAGCTTCCGACCAATAACGTATTGATAATCAATACACGCCGATACCCAAGACGCTGAATAATTGGGCGCACAATCGGTTTTGAAAACAATGAACCCAAAACCAGCGGAATCATCATCAGACCGGTATAAAAAGGTTCAAAACCAAACGCCACCTGTAACATCAAGGGCAGTACAAAGGGGACGGCATTACCGCCAAAACGGGCAAAGAAGTTCCCTAAAATACCAATGGCGTAAATTTTATTATGAAAGAGTGTGCTGCGAAATAACGCGTTCTCATGCATATGTGCATGGTAAGCATAGATGAATGCCGAGCCAATGCCAGCGCCAAGTAAACTGAGGCTGACCCATTGCGGATATTCTTTGCTGGCGAGTTGTTCGATTCCTAAAGATAAACCGACCATCGCCACGAGCAGCAAGATAAAACCACTTAAATCAAAAGATTTAACGGTTTTTTCCTTAACGTTTGGCATGGCTTTGAGGGTGATTAAAAGCCCCAAAAGCCCCATGGGAATATTAATTAAAAATACCCAGTGCCACGTGGTGACCTCAACCAGCCATCCGCCGAGTGTCGGTCCGATTAAAGGACCAACCAATCCAGCCAGACTCATCAGGCTCATGGCGGATAAAAACTGTGTCCGTGGAATCAGTTTTAGCATCGCCAATCGGCCTACGGGTAACAATAATGCACCACCAATCCCTTGAATGATCCGGAAAACAATCAGCTCATTTAAGCTTTGCGACAGACCACAGCCCAGTGAGGCCAGTGTAAAAATAATAATGGCCGTAAAATAGGTATTACGTACACCAAAACGATCGGCCAGCCAGCCACTGAGCGGAATACACGCAGCAACAGATAAGACATAGCCGACCACCACACCATGCATGCGAAGTGGATCTTCATGGAGACTGCGAGCCATGGCGGGAAGGGCTGTGTTGACAATGGTGGTGTCAAGCGCCTGCATAAAAAAACCAATCGAAACCAACAAAACCAGAAGTTTGTATTCGGGCTGTAAGCGTTGATGCGTTGGGGTGGCATTCATGAGATGAAGAGTTGCAAAGAAGTCAGGTGAAAATTAGCATGAAATGCAAGACACGCCTATAGTCATACTGCAAGCCATGTATTGCGTAATGGTAGTTAGCCATCAAGCAACACATGCCGCAAAGCGCTTATGCCATAAAACGGTGAGGTGAATTGAGATTTTTAACAGCGCCATAAATTTCGTCAAAAGTGTCGCAGACAATTAGTTTGGCACGATGTTGGGGAGGAAGAAAACCTTCTGTAACTGCATGATCGAGCTGTGCAATCAGAGCGTCGTAGAAGCCATTCACATTGAATAAAATCATGGGCTTTTGATGTTGATTGAGTTGCCCCCAAGTGGCAATTTCTAGAATTTCTTCAAAGGTACCCAGTCCGCCCGGAAGGGCAACAAAAGCACCGGCACGCTCGGCCATCATGGCTTTACGTTCATGCATGGTTTGCACCACATGTAATTCAGTCAGTTTAGAGTGGGCGACTTCATAATCCAGCATAAATTCTGGAATCACACCGACGACCTCTCCGCCGTGTTCAAGGACGGTATCTGCCACCTGGCCCATTAGACCAATGCTGGCACCACCGTAGACAATACCAAATCCGTGTTCTGCAATACCTTGTGCCAGTTCAATGGCAGTTTCTTTGTAAATGGGTTTATTTCCGACGCGTGATCCGCAGTAAAGGGCAATGAGGGGTTGGCTTGTTTTGGCTGTGCTGTTTAACTCTAAGGTCATTTCTACTACGCTATTCATCTTTTCATTTTTACCTTATCACGTTATTGCATTGCTTAATATTAAGCAAGAACTATGACAAATTATCGCGGGCTCACAAAAACCCGACACGATCGCAAAATGACCATGTAATTGCCCGCAACAGGTAACAATATCCGTTCAATAAAAATGGTGAATTTCCAACTGATCTTGCCTATACTGAAAAACGGTTTAACAACATATATATGAACATGGGTAGTGGTTGTCGTCGCTTTGACGCTTTCGTTTTTTTCAGCAATTTTTATCATTCATCTTGTCTGGCAAGATCTGCCATTTGGCCTGACTATATCCATCCAATATTGACGTTTGGGGAGAAGCATCAATGATTTTTGAATGGATGTCTGATCCTTCTGCATGGGTGGGTCTGGCCACGCTGGTTGTGCTCGAAATTGTACTGGGTATCGATAACCTGGTTTTTATTGCCATTCTTGCAGAAAAACTTCCGCCAGAGCAGCGTAATACTGCCCGAATTGTCGGGCTGATTCTGGCTTTGGGCATGCGCCTGATCCTGCTGGCTTCAATTGCCTGGGTCGTTACCCTTACCGCACCCTTATTTCATATTTTCGACCATCCTTTTTCCGGCCGAGATCTTATTCTGCTCTTTGGTGGGGTGTTTTTGCTGTTTAAAGGCACCATGGAATTGCATGAGCGCTTGGAAGGCAAGCAGTTTCAGAAAGAGGAAAACCCAGTTCACGCGACGTTCTGGATGGTGATTGTGCAGATTGTGGTGCTGGATGCCGTCTTCTCGCTTGACAGCGTGATTACTGCGGTTGGTATGGTCAAGCATTTATCGGTGATGATGATTGCCGTCATTATTGCAGTGGGAATTATGCTGTGGGCGTCTAAGCCGCTCATGGATTTTGTCAACAAACATCCAACTGTGGTGATCTTGTGTCTGTCATTCTTGATGATGATCGGGTTCTCTTTGGTGGTTGAAGGCTTCGGTTTCCATATTCCAAAAGGTTACTTATATGCCGCGATCGGCTTTGCAGTACTGATTGAAATGATGAACCAGACCATGCGCCGTAATCAGGAAAAGCTGGTCACGACCACAGATCTACGTTATCGCACCGCTTCGGCCGTCATGAAAATGCTTGGCGGTAAAGCAGCCAGCACCAATAATGACAATCAGCAGCAAGAAAACGAAAATGTATTGGCTACTCAAGCCTTTGCCGACGAAATGTTCGATGAAGAAAACAGCGCGTATCATAGCGTGATGGTACAAGGTGTATTGGGGTTGTCAGAGCGTCCGGTGAAGTCGGTGATGACGCCGCGTCCGGAAATCGAGTGGATCGATCTGGATGTCGAGCCTGCGTTACTTAAAGAACGTCTGCTCTCGATGACGCATTCGCGCCTGATCGCAGCCCGTGGTGAACTCGACAACATTGAAGGTATTTGCCTGACACATAAAGTATTAAACGAATATGTGGAAACGGGTGTACTGAATTTTAGCCATCACGTACGTGAACCAATGATTGTGCATGAAAATGCACAGGTACTGATGGTGATGGAACAGCTACGCCAAGCACCTTTACAAATGGCCATCGTACTCAACGAATACGGTTCGATTGAAGGTATTGTGACGCCGATCGATATCTTGGAGGCGATTGCAGGGGAGTTTCCTGACGAAGATGAGCTGGAAGCCGCAGCAGAAAGTCTAGATGATGGATCGTTGATTCTTGAAGGTTCAACCGATATTCGCCATGTATCTTTACTGTTAAACCGCGATCTGGTGGATGAAACGGAACAATACTCGACGCTTTCGGGTTATTTGTTGTTTCATTTGGGGCGTTTGCCAGAAAACGGGCAAAAGGTTGCTGCAGATGGTTATATTTTTGAAGTGGTGACCATGGACGGACACAAAATTGAAAAAGTGCATATCGTGGCAGATCCTGCGCATCATTCTAGTAACGATTAAATCCGCTTCATTCCCTAAAGCATAGCCCGTTATCGGGCTATTTTTATCCAGAGAATTGTCATGACTTCAATACAGGCATGTCCATGTGGGCAGGGTGCTTACATGAGTTGTTGCGCCCCATTACACCAAGGGCAGCAACACGCAAGCAGTGCAGAACAGCTCATGCGCTCGCGCTATAGTGCATTTGCATTACAACAGATTGATTATCTGATTCAGACCACCGCCTTGGGGCAGCAGTCTTATCTAGACCGTGACGCGATTGCAGACTGGAGTCAGCGCAATACATGGCTTCAACTTGAGGTGATTCATCATCTTGCCAAACTTGACAAATGCCATGCGCAGGTCGAGTTTAAAGCGCATTATCATGATGGTCAGCAGGCTCAGGTGCATCATGAAATCTCGCATTTTGTGTATTTTGCTGGGCGCTGGTATTTTCTTGATCCAACACTCGATATGCCCATCACAATGAAACAGCCATGTGTATGTGGCTCGCAGAAAAAATTTAAACAATGTTGTGCCAAATTTCTATAACTGACTTAGAATAACCGCCATCTCTTAGCCTGAGCGGATGAAGGCGATGTTACTGACGATTATTTATATTGTTGCAATTACCGCAGAAGCCATGACTGGTGCGCTTTCTGCTGGTCGGCGTAGTATGGATTGGTTCGGTGTCATCCTGATTGCCTGTGTGACTGCATTAGGGGGAGGCTCGGTGCGAGATGTCTTGCTGGGCCATTATCCGCTCACATGGGTGAAGCATCCTGAGTATTTGGTACTGACCTGCTGTGCTGCTTTGTTCACCATTTTAATTGCCAAATGGATGCGCCATCTGCGCAATATTTTCCTGCTGTTAGATGCCTTGGGCCTGATTGGCTTTACTATTATTGGCTGTCAGATTGCCCTGCAAATGGGGCATGGCTTTGTGGTATCGGCTGTGGCGGGTGTCTTAACGGGTGTTTCGGGTGGTATTTTGCGTGACATTTTATGTAATGACGTACCGCTGGTATTCCGCCGTGAGTTATATGCCAGTATTTCGTTTGTGGCCGTAATTTGTTATTGGCTATGCCTGCAGATTGGGATGTCACTTGAGCTAACGGTGATCTTTACGCTGATTTTTGGTTTTGTACTGCGTGTGATTGCGATTTATTTTGGACTGGAAATGCCCAAATTTATTTATCAGGATGACGACGCTGACTCCGCTTCATCGACCGACAAGCATTAACCATAGCATTTGGCACACCATGCCCACGTGTGCCTATCTTGATCTAGAACTTACTGTCATCAGTAAAGTACACTCAGAATAATGTGATTAATATCACAATAAAAATTAATTTTTAAAACTTCAGCATTCCTCTTGTTAACATCGGTATACTTAAAAGCAACAAGAAGTGACACAAATAAAGTTACTGGTTTCTTCCCCTGATGTCTCGCATCGCGACTGATTGAGTTTGGATCATGGATTTAGTATCACGAATAGAAAATTTGCCGGTTGGAAAGTTCCACTATACTTTGTTATGGGTGGTCGGATTAGGCTGGATGTTTGATGCATTAGATACCGGCATCATTGCATTTATCCTAACCACTTTGGTCAAGGACTGGGCACTAACGCCAGCCGAAAGTGGCTGGATTGTAAGTATTGGCTTTATCGGAATGGCGATTGGTGCAGTCTGCTCTGGTGGATTGGCAGATCGTTTTGGCCGAAAAACCATGTTTGCAACCACATTGTTGATCTATAGTCTGGCCACTGCGGCCTGCGCTTTTGCACCCAATCTGACATGGTTGTTGGTATTTCGTTTTATTGTGGGAGTCGGTTTGGGGGGGCAGCTTCCGGTTGCGGTGACTTTAGTCAGTGAATATATTCCCTCGCATGTGCGTGGGCGATTTATTGTATTGTTGGAAAGTTTCTGGGGCTTGGGCTGGTTGGTCGCGGCACTGGTTTCATATTTCGTTATACCAAAATTTGGCTGGCAAATTGCCTTTTTAATGGGTGGACTTCCAGCACTCTATGTTTATGTGATTATTAAAAAAATTCCAGAATCCATTCCTTACCTGATCAATCGCGGACGCATTGATGAAGCCCATGAGCTGGTACAAGAGATCGAACGCCAAGCTGGCGTACCTGTGATTGAGCATTTGGTGGTGAAACCCGTGGCCGAAAAGCAGCGTGTTTCGTTTAAGCAGCTTTGGTCGGGCGCCTTTGCCCGACGAAGCCTGATGCTTTGGCTGATCTGGTTTGGCATCGTGTTTTCATACTATGGCATTTTTACTTGGTTACCGAGCCTGTTGGTTAAGCAGGGCTATACCGTGGTGCAATCTTTTGAATATGTGCTGATTATGATTTTGGCGCAGTTACCGGGCTATGTGTGTGCGGCATGGTTGATTGAGCGCCTAGGCCGCAAGGCGACGCTTGCCAGTTTTATCACGGCCTGTGCTATCTCGGCCTATCTGTTTGGTCAAGCCGACAGTATGTTCAGTGTGATGGTCTGGGGCTGTTTAATGTCTTTTTTCAATTTGGGCGCTTGGGGCGTTTTGTATACCTATACGCCTGAGCAATATCCAGCCAATATTCGTGCCTTTGGTGCTGGCTGGGCATCTGCGATTGGCCGCATTGGCGGTATTGCGGCGCCTATTGTGGTCACACATATGATGGTTGGACACGACGGATTTCATCAAGTCTTTATGATGTTCACGCTGGTATTGCTGGCTGTGGCTTTGGTGATTGTGGTGCTCGGTGAAGAGACCCAAGGAAAAACACTGGAGTCAATTGGACTTTAATCATAAAAGCATTGCTTTCATTTAGAAAACTGGCTAGTTTTACATCATAAGACATAATTTGACGCACTGCTTGGAGACATACCCTTGTGTCTCCAAGACTGGCGACATAGGATAACAAACAAGACAAAACTATTATTTAGGATGATTCGTTGTTATGACCAGCCTTGCGCATCATGCGACTGAGAACCGTTCCGTTGCCGAGTTTACCGAACAGGCATATCTGAACTATGCCATGTACGTGATTATGGATCGTGCATTGCCCCACATCAGTGATGGTCTAAAACCTGTACAGCGTCGTATTGTGTACGCCATGAGCGAACTGGGCTTAAAATCGACCGGGAAACCCAAAAAATCGGCCCGTACCGTAGGGGATGTACTGGGTAAGTATCATCCGCATGGTGACTCTGCCTGCTATGAAGCCATGGTGTTGATGGCTCAGCCATTTAGCTATCGTTATCCGCTGGTCGAAGGTCAGGGTAACTGGGGCTCACCAGACGATCCGAAATCATTTGCTGCGATGCGATATACCGAAGCCAAACTGTCGGCGTATAGCGAATTGCTACTGAGTGAACTGGGTCAGGGAACGGTCGATTGGCAAGATAACTTTGACGGATCACTCAAAGAACCGATTAACTTGCCAGCGCGTGTTCCCAATATTTTACTCAATGGCACCACAGGCATTGCGGTCGGTATGGCGACCGATATTCCACCGCATAATTTGCGTGAAGTAGTAAAAGGTACGATTGCGCTGATTCGTAATCCTGAACTATCTGAGCAAAAACTGGCGGAGTTCATTCCGGGGCCAGATTTACCGACCAAAGCAGAAATTATTACGTCAAAAGACGAGCTGCTTAAAATCCAGAGTACCGGTCGTGGCAGTTATCGTGTACGTGCGGTGTACAGTGTCGATAAAAACGAGATTATTATTACCGAGCTGCCATATCAGGTGTCAGGGTCAAAAGTGATCACGCAAATTGCCGATCAAATGCAGGCCAAAAAACTGCCACTGGTCAGTGATGTCCGTGATGAATCAGATCATCGTAACCCGACGCGCTTGGTGATTGTGCTGCGCTCAAATCGTGTAGATGCTGCCGCAGTAATGAGTCATTTATTTGCGACCACCGATCTTGAAAGCAGTTATCGGGTCAATCTCAACATGATTGGTGCCGACGGGCGACCGCAGGTGAAATCGATTCGACGCATCTTGCTTGAATGGATCGACATTCGTAAAGCGACGGTCACTCGCCGTTTACAGTATCATTTAAATAAAATTGAAAAGCGGTTACACATTTTAGCCGGGCTATTGATTGCGTATTTGGATATCGATACCGTGATCAAGATCATTCGTGAAGAAGATCAGCCTAAGCCGGTGTTGATGCAGCACTTTAATATCGATGAGATTCAGGCTGAAGCCATTTTAGAACTTAAACTTCGCCATTTGGCCAAGCTTGAGGAGATGGAAATTCGCCGTGAGCAAGATGAGCTGGCTGCACGTGCTGCAATTATTCGTGAACAACTTGAGAATCCTGAATCGTTAAAAACACTGATCATTAATGAACTAAAAGAAGATGCCAAAAAATTTGGTGATGATCGTCGCGCTCCAATTGTTGAGCGTGAAGAAGCGGTACAGATCAAAGAACATGATTTAATTCCAGCAGAAACCGTGACGGTGGTGTTGTCCGAAGCGGGATGGATTCGCGCTGCCAAAGGCGAAGTCGATGCAGAGAATCTCAATTATCGTGCGGGAGATCAGTACCAGAGTCATGCAGTAGGTAAAACCAACCAGCGTGTATATGTGCTGGACGAAACAGGTCGAAGCTATGCATTGGCAATCAATGCATTACCATCGGCACGAGGGCTTGGCGAGCCACTGAGTTCGAAGCTTTCGCCAGCCAATGGCGTGTCGTTTATTCAGGTACTGATCGGTGACGATGACAGCGAGTTGCTGGCCGTCAGTAGCGCAGGATACGGGTTTAAAACGCAAGCCAAACACCTCGATACCAGTGCCAAAGCCGGTAAAGCCTTTTTGAGCCTTCCCGAAAAAGCGACGGCCTTGCCTTTGCTTTCATTGCAGGCCTCTACCCATGTGGCAATTTTGAGTTCGGCGGGCCGATTACTGATTATTGATCTGTCAGAATTACCAACTTTAAATAAAGGCAAGGGTAATAAGTTGATACAACTTGAAGACAAAGAACAAATTTTGTCCATGACATTACTCAACTTAAATGAAATAATTCAGGTGGATGCGGGTCAACAGCATTTAAAAATAAAAGGTGATGATCTTCAGAAATACATCGGTAAGCGTGCATCGAAAGGTCAACTCTTACCACGAGGATATCAAAAAGCAAATAGACTGTTGATTCAGAGATAATGCTCGCATCCGTCATCCCGAATACGTTATATATGCTGATGTAGAGGTATTAGGGATGACATGATCGGGCAACAGCAACTAAAAAAAGCGCGATCATTGAATAACGAGTCGAAATTTAAAAAATTACCGATTGGAGATATTTGGATTATGGAAAGAATTTGGTTCACTGAATACCAGAAAACAGGAATTCCGGAAACAGTTGATTTACCGCCAGAAAATACATCTTTGGTAGATATTTTTGAGCGCAACTTTCAAAAATTTGGCTCACGCGATGCCTTTATTTTTATGGACAAGGCATTAACCTTTAGTGACCTTGATGAGGCCAGTCGCAAATTTGCAACCTATTTGCAAAGTCTGAATTTACCTAAAGGAAGCCGCGTTGCGGTGATGATGCCAAACGTGCTGCAATATCCAATTGTGGCCTTAGGTGTTTTTCGTGCGGGCTTGATTCTGGTCAATGTCAATCCACTATATACCTCACGTGAACTCGAACATCAGTTAAATGACTCTGGTGCCGAAGTTCTGGTGATTATTGAAAATTTTGCCAGCGTTTATCAAAGTATTTTGGGTAAAACGCCAGTTAAGCATGTTGTGATTGCATCTGTAGGCGATATGCTGGGTTTCCTGAAAGGGAACTTGGTCAACTTTGTGCTGCGCAATGTGCGTAAGCAAATTCCTGCTTGGGATATTCCGGGGCATATCAAATTTAATGCAGCCATTAATAAAGTGAGCCCGAGCCATTATAAACGTCCAAATTTAAGCTTAAGCGATACGGCGGTCCTTCAGTACACAGGCGGAACCACAGGCGTGTCGAAAGGGGCTGAGCTGACCCATCGCAATCTTGTGGCCAATATGCTGCAATGTGATGCAATCTTCCAAAGTAAATTTGGGCCGGGCGATAGCCAAAAAGATGACAAGATGTTCTGTGCTTTGCCGCTGTATCACATTTTTGCGTTTATGGTGTGTGCCATGTATGGCATGTATAAGGGTCAGGCCAATATTCTGATTCCAAATCCGCGTGATTTGCCTGCGGTCATTAAAGAACTACGTAAATACCAACCTTCGTTTTTTCCAGCGGTAAATACCTTGTTTAATGCGCTGGTACACAATGAAGAATTTAAACAGCTTGATCACAGTAAACTGAAAATTGCGATGGGCGGTGGTATGGCGGTGTTACCGTCGACTGCCGAAGCATGGAAACGTATCACTGGCGTGACCATTATTGAAGGTTATGGGCTGTCTGAAACCTCACCTGTTGCAACGGTCAACCCTCCTGCATCGACTGAGTTTAGTGGAACCATTGGTATTCCGTTACCCCTCACCGATGTCGCGATTCTAGATGATGACGGTAAAGCAGTGGCATTAGGCGAGCAGGGAGAAATCTCGATTCGTGGCCCTCAGGTCATGAAGGCCTATTGGAACCGACCGGATGAAACAGCCAAGGTCATGACCAGTGATGGTTATTTCCGCACTGGTGATATCGGCGTGATGAATGATCGAGGCTATGTCAAAATTGTTGATCGTAAGAAAGACATGATTTTGGTGTCTGGCTTTAATGTCTATCCAAGCGAAATTGAAGAAATTATTGCCAAACATCCAAAAGTACTCGAAGTGGCAGCCATTGGTGTGCCAGATGAAAAATCCGGCGAAGTACCAAAACTCTTCGTGGTGAAAAAAGATCCGTCTTTAACCACAGAAGAAGTATTAAGTTTTGCCAAAGAAAACTTAACTGGCTACAAACGCCCACGCTATGTGGAGTTTATGGACGAATTACCAAAATCGAATGTCGGCAAAATTTTACGTAAAGACCTACGTAAAACCAATTAAGCATTCAACAGTGAATTGAAAACGCCTGAACAATCAGGCGTTTTTTATTTGGAACTACTGAGTAACCAACGATCCATATAGGGACGTCCAATACCTGCCAGACCGATAAAAAACAGCATGCATCCGAGTTGTAAACGCAAAAAAGACAATTGTAGGGTGCCATAACTGAAATAGTTGTCGACCAGACAATATAGGGCTGCGATCAGCATCCACATCCAGAGCGATAATCGCCAGATACTGACCGCCCACATGGCCAGTGTCAGCATGATAAAAGTGCCCAAGGTCGACTGCCAGTTTAGGTTGGCACAAATGGTACACAGCAAAAAACCCACAATCGGGAGGACGATTTTTAAAATACGATCAACCTTGAGCTGATTCTGGCGCTGTTTTTCCAAAACCTCAAAGATTTCATCTTGATCTGATGTGCTCATCGGCTGTCCTGTTCTGGTTCAGTTATAAAAACACTATATTTAACCGAATTTAGAAACAAAACGCCATGTTATGATAAGGTCATCTAAAAATATGTCTTGAGAAACGATCATGCAGGGGATTAGTGGTATTGTTTACCTGATTTTGGCAGCGTGCTTGTTGCCTTATGTATTTACCATGATTGCCAAACTTGCCGGTGGATTTAAATCCAAAGACAATCAAAATCCACGTGCTTTTTTGGCCAGTACAACAGGCTTGGCTGCACGTGCCAATGCGGCGCAACAAAACAGTTTTGAAAGTTTGCCTTTGTTTTTGGCGGCTGTACTGATGGCCGAATATATGGTGGTTCAGCAAAGCATTATTATGACCTTTGGCTTGGCCTATCTGGTTTTGCGTGTAATGTATGGTCTGTGTTATTTGGCCAATTGGGCCATGTTGCGTTCGATTATCTGGTTGCTGTCGATGCTGTGTCCGATCTTCTTGCTGATCTTGGTGATTCGTCTGGTTTAAGTGGATTGAGAGTAGGACTAAAGATTTTCTTGATGCAGTTTGTATAATCCACGCAGTTCGCTTCAGAAACCGTTATAATCGACGCGACAAAAATTTGGTTAACCTAAAAGAGTGTTGCTATGAGCTACAACAATATCCCGGCGGGTAAAGACGCGCCAAATGATATTTACGTTATTATTGAAATTCCGGCAAATGCTGCGCCAATCAAATACGAAATTGACAAAGATTCAGATGCATTGTTTGTGGATCGTTTTATGGGAACAGCAATGTTCTACCCAGCGAACTACGGTTATGTACCAAACACCTTGTCTGAAGATGGTGACCCATTAGACGTATTGGTTGTCACACCATATCCAGTTGCCGCAGGTTCAGTGATTCGTTGCCGTCCTGTAGGTAAACTCAATATGGAAGACGACGGTGGTATCGATGCGAAATTAATCGCAGTTCCGCATGAGAAATTGTCACCATTGTACAAAGATGTACAAGAGTATACTGATCTACCAAAACTGTTGATCAATCAAGTTGAACATTTCTTCGCACACTACAAAGATTTAGAGCCAGGCAAATGGGTGAAGATCAGTGGTTGGGAAGGTGCAGACGTTGCGAAAGCAGAAGTGCTTAAAGCGATTGAAGCTGCAAAAAAATAAGATAAAAAAAATCAAACATCATTCAGTTGATGTTTGATTTTTTAAATATCTAAGGCCCTAGCGAGCGAACTGGCTAGGGCTTTTTTATGACTTAAAGGAACTTGATTGGGAAATCAATGAAAATACGCGTTTCGTTGGTATCTCCATAAGTATTCGCTCCGACATCGCTTTGACGCAAAATCGAGTAACGTGCACGGATTTTTAAATCCTTGGCAAAACCGCTTTGAACGGTATAGCTCAATTGGTTAAAGAACTCACGCTCGTTGGCATTGTCAATGTTAGTGCCGATCACATCGATATCCCAGCCATAAACAAATGCAGTGGTCCACTTCAAGCCTGGTACGTTATACGCGCCCAAATCGAGGTTATATTGCAATTGAACTGATTTCTCGCCTTTGCTGTTAAAGTCTGAAAGGTAAGAGTTTGGCAAATAAATACTTTGACCACCGTCTTGGTTGGCACCGTAGTCATAGCCAATACCACCGGTATTTTGCTGGTAAGCACCCATCACTGAGTGTGCACCTTGACTATATGTTGTAGAGAAGGCCCAGATATAGTTATTGAGATCTTCTGTACGTGTATTTGGTCCACCTGAGAAGTAAGTGTCTGCACCTGGCTTAAATTTGGTGCTATAACCGGCCCACTCGTAACTGAGAGAACTATCATTTGCCAGTGGTTGCTTATAAGCAGCACTTACGTAATGACGCTCAATTTTATCTTTGATGTCAGCGCCGTAATACGAAGCATTCAACTGATCGTTAAATTTGTATTTTGCACCCCACACATACGCACGATCAAGATGGTTTTGATCAGTTGCAATGTGCTCCGGCAATTGGTTCTTGGTAAATTTACCTGCAACAAGCTCAAGATCTTTGATTTCATGGCTGGTAATCAAAGTCCCTTCAAAATACTCTGGCGTGTTACGAGTGGTCATGCTGGCCAAAACAGGTAAATCAAGCACCTGAGTACCGTAGGTTAAGGCGGTATTTGACGCACGTGCTTTTACAAAGCCACCACCACGTGTCCATTGATCGTATGGATTACCATTTGAGTCACGTGGGACCATGCTGTTGCCTGAGTTTTTATTATCACCCAACTTAAATGAAAAATCGCCGACTACACCAGCAGCAAAACCAATCGGGCCTTGAGTAAAGCCAGACTCAAGATTCAGCATTGCCGATTGAACCCAAGAATTTGTATCTTTCAGTCCTTTCTTTTTATCGCGCTGGATAAAACCGTTGCGGAGTAAAACAGAACCCTGAGCACCTTCAACAAATCCTTTTGCATCGCTTTGTTCGCTTGCATATGCTGAAGTAATAAGTACAGCGTTGATCACAACTGCTAACGTAAGCTTTTGTGCTTTTAGCATTGAATACCTCGAGAAGATAAATTGTAATTTTTGTTTCTAAGAAGGCTTAGAAAATCACAAAATTGTATAGATAATCTATAGAAAAGATACATTTTTTATCAACATATTTTTCGCATTGTTTTCCAGTTTTCTACATAATCCTTGCAATTTATATATTTAGTTACATGTAGGTAAGATTATTTTTGCTTAAAAAATACGCGAAAAATAATTTCATTGCATATTTTTTGTGCGTAAATGCAGTTTATTGCTTATAAAGTGAGCAATCTTGGTGCATTCAAAATTATTTTGTTACAGCTAATGGATTTAGCCCTTTAAATGCCACTTAATTTTTTATATCTATCTTATGAAAAACGCACCATGCTGTATCCGACTGAACCATAAGTAACAATTTGTACAGCGTGAAAAATCGTATAGCCAGATACTCAATTCAAAGTTGTGATTCAGGGTTAAAATAAAAATCAAAAATAACACCTTGTTTAAATTCACAAAATCTCTTTTGCGAGCCGCATTTTCTCGAGTTTTTTCAACTTGGCATAGCATTTGCTTAATCTTTATCGATCCAAGTCAAAAAATCAAAAGTCTGTTGGTCATGCCCAACACGGGGGAGAATTACAATGAAAAAATTTGCATATCAAGTCGCAGTTCTAGCCAGCTTGGCAGCAAGTACAACTGCGGTGATGGCAGAAGACAAGCCGACAATGGCAGGTTTTTCGGTATCTGGGAACGTGGCTGCAACAACTGACTATCGCTTTCGCGGGGTAACACAGAGCTCGAATAATCCTGCAATTCAGGGTGGTTTTACTCTTAACCATGAATCTGGTGCTTATCTGACGCTTTGGGGGTCAAGTGTCGATTTCGGTATTAAAGGAAATTCGACTGAAACCGATGCATCGCTCGGTTATGCCAGCTCTTTTATGCTTACACCAGACTATAAAGTCGGCTATGACGTCGGTATAACTTACTATGGTTATATTGGCGCAAAATCTAACTTTACCAACCCGTACAACAACAAAACCGGTTTGGCCTTCACCGAAGTATATGGCAAATTAATTTTTGCAGATACGCTACTTAAGGGCGACAGCATCACCACCGGAATCAATTACACGCCAGATTACTGGGGTCGCACCGATGATTTCTGGTACTTCAATGTCGGTTATAGCGCACCGATTGCAGACACAGGTTTTACCGGAATTGCATCTTTAGGCTACAACAAATTTAAAAACAAAGAAGCACTGGCCGTGGTGGCAGGTGGTCCGGGTACCGACGACAGTTATCTTGATTACAAGTTTGGTGTGCAATACAACATTTTGGGTGTAACGGCTGAATTGGCGGGTGTGGGTACCGACATCAGCACCTCTGGCATGACCGATGCCGGTAAAAAACCGTATGATTTGGGTGCTGTGTTGACCCTATCCAAAACTTTCTAATGGGTTAAATATAAAAAAGACCGCTCTATGCGGTCTTTTTTATTTAGCTCATATCGGTACGATACGATAATGCTTCATTCAAATGGTGCCGCTCAATGAGTGGACTTTGCTCCAAATCTGCAATGGTTCGTGCCACGCGCAGTACCCGATGATAAGCCCGAGCCGATAAATTGAGTTTTTGCTGCGCCAAAGACATAATTTTTTCAGTTGCAGGACTAAGCTGAGCAAATGCTTCAAGCTGTTTTGGTGATAGCGCCTGATTTAAGCATTGCTGGCGTTGGATCTGATAGTGATAAGCCTTTTGCACACGTGCGCGAACACTTGCTGAATCTTCAACAGGCGCCGTATTTTGTAGTTCGTGTGCTTGAAGTGGCGGTACATCAATATGTAAATCGATACGGTCAAGTAACGGGCCAGAAATTCGACCTTGATAACGCTTAATTGCTTCGGGTGTGCATTGACAGCGTTGATCCTGATTAAAGGCATAACCGCACGGACATGGATTCATTGCAGCGATCAATTGAAAATTGGCCGGAAATGAAATTTGACGTGCAGCTCTTGAAATCGTGATGGCTTTGGCTTCTAGCGGCTGCCTTAAAACCTCAAGCACCTTGCGATCAAACTCGGGCAGTTCATCCAAAAAGAGTACGCCCAAATGCGACAGCGTGATTTCGCCGGGCTTTGGGTTTGATCCACCCCCCACCAAGGCGATGGCTGAAGCAGTATGATGCGGTGCTCGAAATGGCCTTAAACCAAATGGATGACGGGTATTTGCAATTGAATAGATGCTGGCCACTTCTAGATTTTCTTGGGCAGACAGTGGTGGCAATATGCTGGGTAAGCGTGACGCCAGCAAAGTTTTACCTGTTCCCGGTGGCCCTCTAAATAAGAGTGAGTGTCCTCCAGCTGCCGCAATTTCAAGAGCGCGGCGAGGACGTAGCTGACCTTTGATATCGGCAAGATCAAAAGGGTAGTGATGTAGATCGTTATCTTGTATCAATACAACCGGATCAAGCGGATGAATCTTTTGAAAGTGATCACAGACCTGTTTTAAATGGCTGGCTGCATAGGCCTGAAACTGTGGTAACTGACCAATTTCAATACTGTTGTCTTGCGGAGCAATGAGTTGATGTCCTGCCTGCTGACAGGCAATTGCAATGGTCAATGTGCTACTAACTGGACGAAGATGGCCATCGAGAGCCAGTTCGCCTACCAACTCATAACCATCGGTGCAGCCTTCGGGGAGTTGTCCAGATGCGACCAAAATTCCCAAGGCAATGGGAAGGTCTAAACGTGACCCATCTTTGGGCAAATCTGCTGGAGCAAGGTTTATTGTGAGGCGTTTACTGGGAAACTGAAAGCCACTGTTGATAATGGCTGAGCGCACCCGATCTTTACTTTCGCGAACGGCAGCCTCTGGTAAACCAACGATGGTGAGTGATGGAAGTCCTTGACTTAAATGAACTTCTACTTCAATTTGTGGTGCGTGTAACCCTAAAACTCCTCGCGTGAGAATTTTGGCAAAAGACATGATATTATTGTTCCATTATGGTGCTTTTTTTAAATAATTTTAAATCGAAAAAGTGCGCTAAAAAGAGGCTTATTGATTATTTTGGAGGTGCTCTTCAAGTAATGTGATTTGTTCTTGTAATTGAGTAAGACGCATATTGGCCTGTTCGAGCGCGATACGTTGACGTTCGATTTCGTGATGAGACACCAAATCGAGTTTCTCGACAGCTTCGTTTAAAAGCGCACGTAAATTGTGTTCAAGGTCTTTTTTGGGTTGATCCATCTGCTCAAGAATGGCAGCAATAAGCGTCTCAATCATAACGTATACACAATGCTTTATAAGATTTGAGCCCAGTTTAGCATCCCTGCTATTTTGGCTAAAGTCTAGATTATCAAAACAATCTTAATTCATTCAAAAAATTAATCGTTCTTAGAAAAAAGCCGAATTTTTAAGGTCAAAGCTACATCTGAAAGGGCAAATAGGTTATAAAGACAACTCATGCTTTTATTTCTATTTCCCCCAACCTTAGACATATTGGCATGAAAATTGAACATAAAACCTTACTGGTGAAAGAAGCCGAAGGAAAACAAACATGAAGCTCGTAACTGCAATTGTAAAACCATTTAAGCTGGATGATGTGCGTGAGGCCCTTTCCGAAATCGGAGTTCAAGGGATTACTGTCACGGAAGTGAAAGGATTTGGACGTCAAAAAGGCCACACTGAATTGTACCGTGGTGCTGAATATGTCGTTGATTTTCTTCCAAAAGTAAAAATTGAAATTGCGATCAGCGATGAAATGGTAGATGCCGTGATTGAATCAATCACTCGCGTTGCAAGCACAGGAAAAATTGGTGACGGAAAAATCTTTGTAACGAACCTAGAACAAGTGATCCGTATTCGTACAGGCGAGACTGGAGCAGATGCCGTTTAAGTGTTGGCATAAAGTTTGCTGAGTACAAAATAACTCATAAAAATTGAGGTTGGGGGATACGAATGAAAAAAATGCTTTTAGCGCTAAGTCTAACTGGTGCGCTTTTAGGTGGTTCGGCGGCATGGGCAGAGAATGCTGCATCTGCGCCGACAGCCGAAACAACAACCGTTGCTGCAACAACGACACCAGCACCTGTGACTGGTACGGTAGAAGCACCGTCCACCGCATCGACTGAGGTAGCGCCTGCACCAGCAGCAACACCTAAAATGGATTCGGGTGATACCGCGTGGATTCTGATCTCCACAGCTTTGGTTCTTTTGATGACTATTCCGGGCTTGGCACTTTTCTACGGCGGCATGGTGCGTAAGAAAAACGTTTTAAGCACCATGGCACATAGCTTTGTCGCGGCTGCAATTGTGAGTTTGGTTTGGGTTGTTATTGGTTATACCTTGGCCTTTAGTCCGGGTAATGCCTTTGTGGGTGGCCTCGATAAAATCATGCTCTCAGGAATCACCACCACAGCACTCAGTGGCACTATTCCTGAAATTCTGTTTGTTATTTTCCAAATGACCTTTGCAATCATTACGGTTGCCATTATTAGTGGTTCGGTTGCAGAGCGTATGAAATTTGGCGCGTTTGTGGCGTTTATCACCATTTGGGTGATAGTGGTCTATGCACCTATTACCCATTGGGTGTGGGGCGGTGGCTGGTTAGGTAGCGATGGTGCACTTGATTTTGCCGGTGGTACCGTTGTTCATATCAACTCGGGTGTCGCTGGTTTGGTTGCTGCTTATATGTTAGGTAAGCGTATTGGGTTGGGTAAAGAATCCATGGCACCACATAATCTTGCACTTACAGTAATTGGTGCAAGCTTGCTTTGGGTGGGCTGGTTTGGATTTAACGGTGGTTCTGCACTTGCAGCCAATGGTGCAGCAGGATACGCATTGGTCACCACGCAAGTGGCTGCCGCTTCTGCCGCGCTCTCTTGGGGCTTGGTTGAAAAAGTGGTGCGTGGTAAAACCTCATTACTTGGCTTACTTTCTGGTGCGGTTGCAGGTTTGGTCGTGATTACGCCGGCAGCAGGTTTTGTTACTGTCAGCGGCGCATTAATTATGGGCTTAATTGGCGGTGCAGTATGCTTCTGGGGAATTTCAGGTTTGAAGCGTATACTTAAAGCAGACGATTCTCTAGATGCATTTGGTCTACATGCTGTAGGTGGTATTGCTGGCGCGATTTTAACAGCTGTTTTTGCAAGTCCGTTCATCATGGGCGACAAAGCACCTGCAAGCGTTGTACATCAGCTTTGGATTCAAATTGAAGGCGTACTTGCGACTATCGCGTACAGCGCAGTACTGACCTTTATTATCCTCAAAGTGATAGATGTGATCATTGGTATCCGCGTGACATCTGACGACGAGCGTATGGGCTTGGACTTGAGTCAGCACGGCGAACGCATCGAATAATTTGCTCTTTTATAAAAAAACAGCCGCTCAGGCTGTTTTTTTATGTCGTTGTGTTGGTGCGATTTTTCAAGCGTCTAATTTTTTGCTACATTAGCTCAAAGAAATGAATTCATTTGAGCTGCCATGCATTGTCCATTTTGCAACGCCGCAGACAGCAAAGTGATTGATTCACGTCTGGCGGCTGAGGGATGTCAGATTCGTCGTCGACGCGAATGTATCAGTTGCGGCGAGCGTTTTACCACTTTTGAAAGTTATGAAGTTGTCATGCCACGTGTGATTAAATCGAATGGTAAAAATGAACCTTTCGATGAGGCAAAACTTCGTCGTTCCCTGATGCATGCCTTGCAAAAACGTCCCGTGACTCAAGACCAGATCGAAGCCGTTTTAAGTGATATCCAGTTAAAGATCCGCCGTTTGGGCGAGCGTGATGTGAAGTCCCGCGTGATTGGTGAAATTGTCATGCAGGCGTTGTTTGCGCTCGATCATGTGGCTTATGTTCGCTTTGCCTCGGTTTATCAAGACTTTCAGGATGTCGAGGCTTTTCGTCGTCAGATTGAACAAATGCAACAACGTGAACAAGAGTATTAAAAGATGATGGCTGAAGTTGATCGTGATCACCACTGGATGTCTCAAGCATTACTACAAGCCAAATCGGCACAGTTTCGTACCCGTCCTAATCCTGCCGTTGGTTGTGTGATTGTCAAAGATGAGCAGATTATTGGGCGTGGTGCAACTGCACAGGTGGGTGGACCACATGCCGAAGTTTTTGCATTACGTGAAGCAGGTGAAAAGGCACGCGGCGCGACAGCTTATGTGACGTTAGAGCCATGTGCGCATTATGGCCGTACTCCACCATGCGCTGAAGCGCTGATTCATGCGGGATTGTCGCGTGTGGTGATTGCAACACTCGATCCGAATCCACTGGTGGCTGGCAAGGGTCAGACCATGTTGAATCAGGCAGGCATTATCACACAAGTGGGTGTGCTAGAAGAGCAGGCACAAGAACTGAATCGCGGGTTTTTAAAGGTCATGGCGGGAGGTTTACCTTATGTACGCCTTAAAATTGCAGCCAGTTTAGATGGACGTACGGCCATGGCATCGGGAGAATCCAAATGGATTACCGGCGCTGATGCACGACTCGATGTGCATTACTGGCGTGCTCGATCGGCTGCGATTGTGACTGGAATAGAGACAGTATTGGCCGACGATTGCCAGCTCAATGTTCGCTCGTTACCAGCGGTTGACGATATTCAGGAAATTGTACAGCCCAAACGTGTCGTGCTGGATCGACAAGGTCGTTTGCCCTTAACTGCAAAAATCTTACAGCAACCCGAGATGCTGATGGTCATGGGGCCATTTCGTCAGGAACTTGCAGACTTAGGTGTGGTACAATTGGCTGTTCAACCCTTAGATACGTTATTAAAGACGATGGCGCACACCTATCATCTTTATGATGTGATGGTTGAAGCCGGTGCCACTTTATCGACCGCATTCTTGCAACAAGGTTTGGTCGATGAATTGATCAGCTATATAGCACCGACATTGCTGGGGCGAACCGCGCGCACCATGTTTCATGCAGAATTTGAAAGCATGGCTGAGCAGCGACGTTTTCAGTTGATTGATCTGGCTCAGCTCGGTCAAGATATCCGCTTAAGGTTAGTTCCGATTCAAGAGACAGTATGAATTCAGAGGCTTCGGTTTACCATAAACGCCGCCATGCGGCGCGAACGACAGATGAGTATTTATTTCATCAGTTGGTTCCATATCTGGGGAACAAACGTCGTTTGCTACACCTCATTCTAGAAGCACTAGAAATTACTGGAACACTCAATAGCAAGAAAAAAAATCCTCCTATTTTTGCCGATTTCTTTGCAGGCAGTGGCGTGGTTTCACGTCTGGCCAGACAAAATGGCTATCGTGTGATTGCAAATGACTGGGAACCATATAGTCATGCACTGAATCACGCGATATTGGCCTGTACCGATGCGCCTGCTTTTAAGGAATTGGGCGGTTATCAAAAAGCCATTGATATCCTAAATCGGTTACCTGAAGTAAAAGGCTGGGTGACGCATAATCTGTGTCCACGCAATGACGATGTTTATGATCCAAGTCGAGATCGCTTGTTTTTTAAACGCCGTAACGGGATGCGAATTGATGCCATTCGTCAGCAGATTGCTACATGGCAGGCACAAGGTGCGATTAACGATGTCGAAATGAGTGCCTTGCTTGCGCCCTTGTTGTATTCGGCCAGTTTTGTGAGTAATACCAGCGGTGTCTTTAAGAGCTTTCATCAAGGCTGGGGCGGACGTACACAGACTGCATTAGAGCGAATTGAGTCGTTATTGTGGCTGACGCCAAGCCGTTTTTGTGAGATTGGCGATCCGAAACGACCAGCTGCTGAAATGTGGTGTGTCGATGCACAGCATCTGGCCTCACAAATGAGTAGTTTTGAGGTCGATGTTGCTTATCTGGATCCTCCTTATAATCAGCATGCCTACAGCAGTAATTATCATGTGTTAAATGCACTTACGCTTTGGGATCAAGCCGACTTACCACCGCCAGATACCAAAGGTTATAAGAGCGGGATTGATCGTGCATGGCGTAAAGAGCGTCCAAGCCCCTATAATTCTTCAAAATATGCCAAAGATGCATATGAGAAACTGCTCGAAACCATCAATGCGCGTTATATCCTGACCAGCTATTCGACCGATGGCAACATTGAGCCAAAAGATTTGCTCACAGCCAATCTAAAGCGTGGCAAAGTGACCTTGCTGACGCAGGATGTGCCGCGCTATCGGGTGAGCAAGCAGCGCCAGTCGGAGCGGGCACGTGTACTTGAGTTCATTGTGATCACAGACACGCACGCGAAATCTGGCCCACCACTACGGCAGTTACTCGGACAACTGTATCATTTTGCCGAATTGGGTGGGGTTGATACGTCGGGGAACAGCACCCAACTGGCCTTGTGGTGATTACGGCTGAATTAATCTTCTACACATTGGAGAAAGTACCATGTTTACAGGCATTATCGAGAGTCTTGGCAAGGTCGAGAGCGTTCAGAATGTCGGTGGTGATGTACGGCTGCGTATTCAAACCGACTTAGATATGTCGGATGTCCATTTAGGTGATTCGATTGCCACCAACGGTATTTGTCTGACCGTAATTGAGTGGGGAGATAACTGGTACGCGGCGGATGTTTCCCGCGAAAGTTTAAACCGAACCACACTCGGTCAGTGGAAAGTGGGCCAGCCGGTCAATGTGGAAAAAGCCATGTTGCCGACCACGCGCTTTGGTGGACATATTGTGAGTGGGCATGTGGATGCAGTGGGCGAAATTACCGTGGTGCGTGAAGATGCGCGTTCGATTTATTATGAAATCACAGCACCTGTAGAAATTGCCAAATACCTTGCCGAAAAAGGTTCTGTCACCGTAGACGGTATTAGCCTGACCATCAATCATTTGCGCGGCAATATTCTGAGCTTGAATCTGATTCCTCACACGGCTGAGCGTACCAATATTGGCACCTGGAAAACTGGCAGCAAGGTCAATTTGGAAGTCGACGTATTGGCGCGTTACATCGAGCGACTTTTGCTGGGTGACAAAGCCGCTGAACACACCCATCAATCGAATATCAGTATGGCATTTCTGGCCGAGCACGGCTTTATGAAATAAGCAAAAAAAGCAGGCGGATCAGCCTGCTTTTTTATTTCTGGTGTCGGGTGTGATTTGAAAAATTTGAACGACTTAAAATATAGTCAATTTCTTCTTGTGCCGACTGCTTTAACTGGCTGCGAAACTGGGCAACGGCTTCTTCAATGCGCGTATCTGCCTCAAGTTCGAGGCGCAAACGTACGCTTTCAAGCTCCGAGATGATTTGACTGTCGGAAATACGGCTAGCACGTGAGTAATCCATACTGACATCTGGATTTTTATGATAGCGTGCAGCGAGTTGCTCAACCTCAGAGTCAATTTGAGCTTGTAGCTCAGCCAAAACCACGCTTTGTTGCTTGAACTGCTGAACTTCATCGGCATAAAGCGCGGCGTGATAACGGGCTTGCTCGGCACGTTTTTCTGCCAGTGATTTCTCTAGTGCTTGTTGCTTGCGAATGCGCGCTTGCTCGATCAGTTCTGCCTTAAGGGCAGCATAAGCCTCTTCAATCTGTTGCTGTGCAAGCTGTTGTTGTTTTTGATCGTGCTCAATCCAGTATTGAATTGGAGTTTTCGGCTCTAATAAATCGCAAATCCGGTCAAGATCGTTTTTGAAGGTCTGGCGAACCGCCTCCGGTGCATTGAGCCAACGCGTTTTAAAATCATGCCCGACATTTAATGCCACAATAGTCTCCTTCAACAACTCTACGCGATGTCCTTATAATTTAAAGGTACGCGGTTCAACCCCTAAACGACGATAAAATTTGAATTTTTCTCGTCCAATCTGTTTGGCCGCTTCGGTATTTTCAATAATTTCAATAATGTGACTAAACTGAATGCCATGTTCAAGAGCATGATTGTTAAAATTAAAAATAATCCACTCTGCGCTATCAGGCAATTGCTCTGAAATACATACCGCTGTATCGGGCTGGTTAATTCCATGCCCGATAAAGCTTTCAGCATCAAAGGTCCAGAGTTTTTCATCCAGTTCTTTTTGCAGCTCCAGTACTGGACAGTACCACCATAACTTTTGTTGCTGTTTGATGAGCTTGCGAACCAAACGGCAAGCACTATCGACTTGCCGTTCCTGACTGGTTTCAAACAGATAAAAACTAACTTTAGGCATTCGCTTTTACACGATTGGCCAAGAATTGAACCAAAAGCGGTACTGGACGGCCGGTTGCGCCTTTGGCTGTTCCAGATAACCATGCAGTACCGGCAACATCAAGATGTGCCCAGCGATATTCTTGAGTAAAGCGTTGCAAGAAGCAGGCTGCGGTAATTGCACCACCGTGTGGTCCACCAATATTGGCCATATCGGCAAATGGTGAATCGAGTAATTCTTGATACTCATCCATCACAGGAAGGCGCCATACACGGTCAAATGCATCTTCACCTGCATGCTGTAATTCAAGTGCTAACTCATCGTCTGGTGAAAATAAGCCACTCACCACCTTGCCCAGAGCCACCACACAGGCGCCAGTCAGTGTCGCAATATCAATCACCACGCTTGGATTAAAGCGTTTGATGTAGGTAAGAGTATCGCACAGCACCAAGCGGCCTTCGGCATCGGTATTTAAGATTTCCACCGTTTGACCGCTCATGGTGGTGACGATATCACCTGGTCGAGTGGCTTTATCTGACGGCATGTTCTCGGCAGCAGCGACTGCACCCACCACATGAATAGGTAAGCGCGCCTCACATAAAGTGCGCATCGTGCCAAGCACAGATGCAGCACCGCACATATCAAATTTCATTTCATCCATGCCTTGTGCGGGCTTGAGTGAAATCCCTCCGGTATCAAAAGTGACGCCTTTACCGACTAGCACCACAGGCGCCTGTTCAAGCTGCGCATTATATTCAAGTGTAATGAGGCGTCCAGGACGAGCAGAGCCTTTGCTGACAGCCAAAAAGGCATTCATGCCCAAATCAGCCATTTGCTGTTCGTCTAGCACGCTCACCTTCAGCAGATCTGGAAATTCGGCAGCCAAGGCTTTGGCTTGTTCTGCCAGATATTCTGGAAAGCAGATATTTCCTGGACGATTCCCTAAATCACGTGCCAAACCTTGGCCTGAAGCCAATGCTTCGATCAGGCTGAGTTGGTCGGCATCAAGCGTGGTCGAGGTCGCAATCAAATCGATACGTTCAAGTAAGGTTTCTGTTTTTTTAGATTTGAATTCGTTAAAACTGTAATTGGCTTGAGTCAGACTCAGGGCAAAAAGATAATGTAATTCGACAGGTAAGGCCGAAATATCGAGTACGATGTGTTGGAATTTGGTGTTTGCTGTTTTTATCACGCTTTGAGCGAGCTTGGCCAGTTTCGCCGCTTTAAGCTCTACCAAATCACCCAAACCGATCAGTAGCGCATTTGGATAGGCCACGATTTTTTCAATCAGCGGGAGAGTGTCGTTAAAACCAGCCTTAAACTGTGTTGTGGCAAGAGTCGCGTCTAATCCATTAATTTTATATGTATTTTGTAATGATTTTAGTGCCTCTTCATGGGTGAGTGCGACAAAAAATCCACGCGTTTGTGTTTCAGGTGCAGTCGATTGAAGGGTAAATTTCATGGGGCTTTTAATACCTGTTCGCCATTGATTAACTTCTGACATTGAAACATTTTCTTTAAGCCAGTTTCAATGTGCAACACACGGATAGGTTTTATATTTTTATCATTCGGGTAAACTAGCAGAAGTTTGAATTGCCTTTTTGGAAGCACTAATTTGATTATTCGGCGTTATCTCGTCAAACAAGTGGTATCGACGTCCTTGGTGGTGATTGCCTTATTGACCTTGATCATGATGGGCGGTCGATTAATCAAGTACTTTGGTGTTGCTGCTCAGGGTCGTTTGGATGTAGGGGTACTGTTTAGCATTATTGGCTACCGTATGCCTGAATTTTTGACCTTGATCTTGCCTTTAGGCTTTTTTATCGGCTTGATGCTGGTGTTTGGCCGTTTATACGTCGATCATGAAATGGCCGTACTCAACAGTAGTGGCATCAGCCGGATTCGCCTAGGACATCTCTTGGTGCCGCTTGCGCTGGTTTATTTAATTTTTCAGGGCATTTTGATGCTGTGGATGACGCCATGGGGCTTACGTCAGTTTGATCAGCTCTCGAGCAGTCAGGCCGTACGTACCGGATTTGATTTGGTTCGACCCAAAGAATTCATTTCATCTGGGCCCTATACCATCTACGCTGGCGATTTATCTGAAGATCGTAAAAATCTGAAAGATATTTTCTTTTATCAGCGTGCGCAAAAAGAAGGTAAGCCAGATGTCATGATTCTGGCCAAAGAAGCGACGCGTGTGGTGCTCGACGATGATACCGCAAACGTTGTAGACCTCATTCAAGGTCGCCGATACGAGATTCATGCAGGGCAGCCAAAATATTCACAAGCCGAATTTCAACGCTACCGATTACGCTTGGAAAACGACAAGTCTGCGACTTTTGAAACCGATAAAGTTGAAGCACTGCCGACCACAAAAATCTGGAATAAGTGGAATGATCCCGTCATTGCCAGTGAAATGGGCTGGCGAATCTTTGGACCATTTACCATTGTGATTGCCCTAATGATGGCGGTGGCACTGTGTGAAGTGAGTCCACGCCAAGGGCGCTACTACCGTCTGATTCCTGCCATCTTTATTTTTGCGAGTTTGATTGTTTTAATGATCGCGATTCGTACTCGAATCAGCAAAGATGAATTGGGTGTCTGGGCTTACCCGGCCGCACTGGTGATTTATGGCGCTGCGGCAGCACTATTTGCACGCAAACAAAAACTGGCACCAAAAATTAAGAAACAGATCAAGCGAGTGAGGGCATAATGTTAGCACGTCGAATAGTTGCACAGCATGTGACCAAAACCACGGCGCTGGCTATGCTGGGTACCACGATTGTTTTGGTGATTTTGCAGGTGCTGTTTACTTATTTAGGTGAATTGTCCAACTTAAAAGAAGGTTACAACGCGTGGCAGGCATTTTTGTACGTGTTGTGGGGCGCACCGCGTTATCTGTATCAAATTTTACCGGTTTCCGCGCTGATTGGTTCGGTACTGGGGCTCGGTACACTGGCATCCAACAGTGAGCTGATTGTCATGCGTTCGGTCGGTATTAGCTTATGGCGCATTGTGGGCTGGGTGATACGTTCCGCCTTGCTATTGGTGGTGTTGTCATTTGTTTTAAGTGAGTGGGTTGTCCCTTATACCAACGAACGTGCCAACAGCATTAAAAGCCATCAGTCGGTCGCGGCACTTGGCGAGGTACGCGGTTACTGGTCTAGAGAAGGTCAGCGCTTTATTTATGTCGACTATGCCAACTCACAAGGTCAGCTTAAGCGCATTCAGGTGGTCGATTTTGATCAGGATTACCGTTTGAAATCTATCACCAATGCCGATCAAGGACAGTTTGTCAAAGATGGGCAATGGACGCTGGGCGGTACGCAGCAAATCCAGTTGCAACCGGAAGGGGATGCGGTCAAAACAGTCGCGGCACAACAGCCATTCTCTTTAGCGCTACAACCCAAATATGTACACATGGTCACCATTGACCCTGAAGATTTGTCATTTAGCCAGTTGGTGAGTTTCATGAGCTATATGCGTGAATACAGCCAAGTACCAAAAACCTATCAGTTGGCATTTTGGAAAAAAGTCGCATCGCCATTTTCGCTGATTACATTGGTATTGATTGCGTGTTCATTTATTTTTGGACCACTGCGCCAGCAATCGATGGGCTTTCGTCTGGTTATCGCCTTATTTATTGGTCTTGGTTTTTACTATTTGCAAGACTTTTTAGGTTATGCCAGTCTGGTTTATACGCCATCACCGGCGTGGTTTGTACTTGGCCCGATTGTATTGCTATGTGCTGCGGGCAGCTATTTACTTTATCGGGTGAAGTAGGATCGGCTACATCAATTGAGTGTATGATCGACAGGATATAAAGCCCTGACTCAGGCATAGAGTCTGGCTTAAAAATTCGCTAAAATATTGCGACAAAATTATAGACATAACGAGTGTAAATTATGACGGATGTAACTGTTGGAAAAATCCCTCACGTGTTAGTGATTATGGATGGGATTGGGCATCGTGAAGCGGTGAAAGACAATGCTTTTTTAGCAGCGAAAACACCGAATCTGAGTATGATGAAACAGCAGCATCCGCATAGTCTGATTTCCGGCTCCGGTGAAGATGTAGGCTTGCCAGACGGTCAGATGGGCAATTCGGAAGTGGGACACATGAACCTAGGTGCAGGTCGCGTGTTGTACCAAGATTTTACCCGCATTACCAAAGACATCCGTGACGGTGGCTTTTTTGAGCACGACGTACTTATCGATGCGGTTGAAAAAGCCAAAGCAGCGCAGGGAGCTGTGCACATCATGGGCTTGCTCTCCGAAGGTGGGGTTCACTCACATGAAGACCACATTGTGGCGATGTGTGAGCTTGCACTCAAGCGCGGCGCCAAGGTGTATTTACATGCCTTTTTAGATGGTCGTGACACACCGCCAAAAAGTGCCCAGCCATCGTTAGAAAAACTCGATGCACTCTTTGCACAGTATGCTGGTCAGGGCCGAATTGCGACGCTGATTGGTCGTTATTTTGCCATGGACCGTGATAATCGTTGGGACCGCGTAGAACAAGCATATCGTTTATTGACTGAAGGCGAAGCGGTGCGTGTCGTCGATACAGCAGTCGAGGGTTTGGCACAAGCCTATGCCGCCGATGAAAGTGATGAATTCGTAAAAGCCACGCGTGTTGGTGCCGCTGCGCCGATTCAAGATGGGGACAGCGTTGTGTTTATGAACTTTCGTGCCGATCGTGCGCGTGAACTGACCCGTGCATTTGTTGAAAAAGAATTTACTGGCTTTGAGCGTCAGGTGGTGCCGCAACTGGCAAAATTTGTCATGTTGACTCGTTATCAAGCAACAATTGATGCGCCTGTGGCATATATGCCTGAGGCTTTGCACAATTCACTGGGTGAATACTTGTCCAATCTCGGCAAAACCCAGCTACGCATTGCTGAAACCGAAAAATATGCCCATGTCACCTTTTTCTTTAGTGGTGGTCGTGAAGATGAATATGCAGGTGAAAAACGAATCTTGATTCCATCACCGAATGTGGCGACCTATGACCTCAAGCCTGAAATGAGTGCCTATGAAGTGACCGAGCAATTGGTTGCGGCTATTGAGTCTGGAGAGTTTGATCTATTGGTGGTGAACTATGCCAATGGTGATATGGTTGGGCATACTGGTGTTTTTGATGCCGCAGTGAAAGCGGTCGAAGCGGTGGATACCTGCTTGGGCAAAGTCTATGCTGCTGTTATGGCCAAACATGGGCACATGATTATTACCGCTGACCATGGTAATGTGGAGCAAATGCAGGATTACGAAAGTGGTCAGGTACATACCCAGCACACCACTGAATTGGTGCCATTTATTTATGTGGGACCTCAGTCTGCGGAGATTGCCAATGGCGGTGTACTTGCAGATGTGGCGCCAACATTACTGCACTTGATGCAGCTTCCTGTTCCAGCAGAAATGCAAGGCCGTAATCTTATTCAGATTCACTCATAAGGACACTCTGTATGACTCAGCGCTTCAATTTTCGTGTTTTACTGACAGGTTGGTTGATGTGTTGCAGTCCCTTGGTGTTGAGTGCCGCACCTGCCACAGCGCAGGTGGGTGAAGATGGTCAAGCGATTCGATCAGTCGAAGTGCCGGTCGAATCGATACAGCAATTTGTACAAATTTATAATTTGGTCAAAGACAACTATGTCGAATCCAAGCCAGATGAAGTGCTGTTTCAGCAGGCCATCAAAGGTTTGGTGGGCGGTTTAGACCGATATTCACGTTATCTCTCGCCTGAAGAATACAAACAATTGGTTCAATATACCGAAGGTGATTTGGCCTCGGTAGATTTTGCCTTGGTGTATGAACCACGTGCCCACCAATGGGTGATCCGTGATCTGAAAGAGGGCGCAGACTCTTATAAACTTGGTCTTCGAAATGACCAAATCGTAACAAAAATTGATGGACAAGATTTGCAAGGCCTCAATCATGAACAGGTTCATGGCCTGCTTTACGGTTCGATTGGAACGCCGCTGCAAATGCAAACCAGCACGATGGCTGTGGCCCAGACCCTGATTCGTAATAAAAAAATCGAAGCCGATGTACAGCCCGTATTGCTACATAATCAGGTTTTGGTGCTTAAAGTTCGGGTATTTCAGCAAGATACAGCCAACGAAATTAAACGCTTAATTGAAGAATATGGTTCACCGCGTTTGAAAGCCGTACTGATCGACTTGCGTAACAATCCTGGCGGTTTATTGTCTGCGGCGGTTGAATCGGCTGATTTATTTTTAAATCAGGGCGTGATTGTCTCGACGAAGAGCCGTTCTGAAGGCAATCAGCAATTTCAGGCTTTGCCAAGTAATGAATTTCAGCGATTGAAACTGGGCATCTTAATCAATCATCGTTCTGCTTCGGCGGCTGAAGTCTTTACGGCAGCCATGAAAGAGCACCAGCGTGCATGGGTGATTGGAGAAAAAAGCTATGGTAAAGGCGTCGTACAGAAACTCTTTCCATTGCCAGATGGAGCGGCGCTGCAAATGACAGTGTCTCACTACTACACACCCAAAGACAATATGATTGAAGGTAAGGGCATTCAGCCCAATCAGGTCTATCCCTTACCGGCAGATATGAAAGATGAGATCTATCTAGAGAATGTCTCCGAAATGCTGCTGAAGCAGGCGAAGCTTTAAACTAACTTTCTTCAGTATCAAGACCAAATTTCTTCAAGCGATAGCGAAGTGAGCGAAAGCTCATGCCGAGTTTTTTTGCGGCCAAGGTTCGGTTCCAGTGACTACAATTCAATGCATTTAATAATATCTCTTTTTCAATTTTTTCAAGATATTGCTCGAGTCCTTCGTGAGGAAGCTTGGTTTTAGTTTCAGGCTGCTGTGTGATCACACGTGGAATTTTAAGATAATCGGTTGCTTCAGTTACTGCGGAAGTATAGTCGCGTAGGGAGGAGCCATTTAAGTGTTGCACGTCGATAAATGCAGTTTCACTTAAAGTTATGGCACGTTCGATCATGTTACGTAATTCACGTACATTCCCCGGAAACGGATAATGCAGTAAAAATTCTTCAGCTGCTGCGGTCAGTTGCTTGATCGGGATGATCCAGTCACGACAGACATGCCCAATAAAATGTCGTGCTAAAATCAAAATATCGTCTCCACGCTCTCGTAGCGGTGGCAGGGTAATGTCCATGACATGAATACGAAAAAACAAATCTTGGCGAAATTTGCCCTGTTGAACCAGTTGTTCAAGCTGTTGATGACTGGCACTGATCACTCGAAAATCCACATCGATTTCGTGCTCAGATCCGAGGGGGCGAATTTTCTTTTCCTGAATAGCGCGTAACAATTTGACCTGCATGCTCAGCGGTAATTCTGCCACTTCATCGAGAAACAGACTGCCGCCTTGAGCCGCTTGTATCAATCCTTGCTTGTCTTGTGTGGCACCGGTAAAACTGCCTTTTTTATGCCCAAATAATTCACTTTCCATCAGTTCGGCTGGAATTGCACCACAGTTAATCGCAATAAAAGGGCCTTCATTACGATTACTTAAGCGATGAACGAGATTGGCCACCACTTCTTTACCTGTTCCGGATTCACCGGTAATAAAGACCGGCGCCTGTGAGCGCGAGATTTTTCGTAGCGCAATCCGAAGTGCTTCAATGGGTTCAGATTGCCCAAGCAAGAGCTGGTGTTCAAGAGTTTCCCTATCATTGTCGGGATGCATCTGGCTACTGTTAAGTGCGGTCTGTATCAGTTGTTTCAGATGCTGCGGATTGATCGGTTTACTGACAAAATCAAAAGCACCCGCTTTAAGCGCTGAAATGGCAATTTCCATGTTGCCATAGGCTGTGATCACAGCAATCGGAATATACGGAAAATGTTCATTCACATGATCAATCAAATCTAGTCCATGACCATCGGGTAGATTGAGGTCGGTCAGACAGGCATTGTATTCGTGTGTCGCAAGCAATTGTTTGGCCTGCTCTACATTGTAGGCACAATCTGTATGGATGCCCATGCGCGACAGGCTAATTTGCATCAATGAGCAAAGATCTTCTTCGTCATCGATCAGTAATACACGTGGTTGAAGAATGGTCATAACCCCACAAAACCTAATTTATATATTTTAATTTATTGGGCAGTGGATTCTAAAGCATGCCCCTTTATCTTGTTCAACATAGGTCAGCTTGGCATGATTGGCCTCGCAAAGACTCTGTGATAAATACAATCCTAAACCAGTTCCCTGAATTTCGGTACTAAAAAACGGTTTAAACAGTTGCGAAAGATTACGTTTTGTTACGCCCTCACCAAAATCGACAATATCAATCCAGATCGAAGTCGATGCCAACTGCACCACAATCTGTACTGCGGGTGCATCTGGTGCATTGTGACGAAGTGCATTTCGAATCAGATTGACCAGCACTTGCCGGAGTTGAGATGGATCAAACACAATCGATACATCATGTGCTGGGAGCTGAAGTTCTAATTTCTGCTGTACATCATTTAAGTCTTCGTGCAGTAAACTCTGTAAAAACGGATTGAGCTGGATGGTGATTGGGGTGGTGGTCTGATTACGCGCCATCCCGAGCGTATCTTCAATAATGCCATTGATCCGTTTGGTTTGTTTTCTGATCATGTTCTGCAATTGCTGCTGCTCATGCAGTTCACTATCAGACAGTAATTCATTGGCTTGGGCAATTGCAGCCAAAGGATTGCGAATTTCGTGGGCAATACTGGCCGAGAGTTGCCCCAATGCGGCAAGTTTTAACTGCTGAACACGTTGATTCATTCTTTGAGCGTCTTGCAAGATCAACAAGATTAAGGATTGTTGCGGAACCCGTAAACGCTGAATACGCACATGAAGACGATAAGTCGAAAACTGTGATTCAAAATTGAATGTTTCACCATCTTGCAGCGAGGTCGATCTGAGCACTTCAACTAAGTCTGGCTGAAGATTCACCAATGGCAATTGTTCATGCGCAAAAAGCGGCTGTATGCCTAAAAAACTCGACGCTGCGGGATTACACACCACAACATGATAACTTTCGTCGAGTACCAGATAGCCCTCTTTGGCCTGATCTAGAATATAACGATTGATATTTTGGAGTTGATTGAGCACGTCAGATTGATGATTGGCAATGTTCTCAAGTAACTGAAAACGTCGCACCGCGATTTGCCCGATTCCGTAAACCACAAAAAATAAAAAAGCCAGCAAAATACTGTTGCTGATCGAGCTGAGATGGTCTTTGTCAAACAGGACCAACACCACTTGCTGATAGATCACCACAATGACCGCGAGAAGTGTAACGGTCAGTGACATTCGTGCTTGCAGCAAAATCGCCGCCGAAAAGACCGTCACCACGTACAGCATGCTCAAGTGCAGACTTGGGCTGCCCACGGCGTAGGTGAGTAAACTCAGTACCACAATGTCGACAATAAACAGCAAGGTGAGCTGTGAGGCAATCCATCGTGTAGAGAATTTAAATACGCCACCTTGCATAAAGCTGAGCATGGTGTAAATCACCAGTGTAAAAACGTAAAGTTCGGGATGTAAATAGTCTGAGCTGTGACCCTGACCTGTGGTGTAAAAGATCAGAATCAGGCTTAAGCCAATAATGACACGATAGGCACCATACCAAGCGCCTAAACGATAAATCGTATACGACAGCTGGGTAGACAGAGCAGGCGCCGGCATAGAACAATCAGGAAATAGAAGACTAAGGTTTTATCAGTCCATAACGAATGGCCAGATGGGTAAGTTTGACATCACTGTCGATGGCGAGCTTTTCAAAGATGCGATAACGATAGGTGTTGACGGTTTTGACACTAACAAACAGTTTATCCGCGATTTCCTGCGCACTGATACAGTTCACCACCATCATGGCGACTTGCATTTCACGTTCAGATAAAACATCAAATGGCGATTGCTGGGTATCAGACAGGTAAGAGCTGGCCAATTGCTCTGCAATGTCGGCACTAAAATATTTACCGCCTTGCATGACTTTATTGATGGCACGTACCATTTCGGCAATTGGGGCACCTTTGGTGATATAGCCTTTTGCCCCGGCTTTAAGCAATAAAGATGGATAAGGCTCTTCCGCCAAACCGCTGACCGCTATCACTTTGGTCTCAGGTGCAGATTGCAACAGACGACGTGTGGTTTCGACGCCCCCAATCCCAGGCATATTCACATCCAGCAAGACCACCTGAGGATGCTTCTGACGCACGATATTGATTGCATCTTCACCTGATTCTGCTTGTCCAATCACATCGACATCGGCTTGATCCTCAAGCATACGACAAATGCCCGTACGTACCAATTCATGGTCATCAACGACTAAAACAGTGATCACACAGGCCTCCTGAAATTACAAAGATGGTTTTTTGTTACATAAAGCAAAATTCACTTGCATTGTAATGACAAAATTAGCAATTCTATTCACATAAGTTGAGAGAATAGTTGTACGCAAACATGTCTGACATTACCGTCATGCTGTATGTCCAAATGTAAGGCATAATGCAGGTAATAAGCAAATTTGTGTTCACCCTGAGTTGAGTAATTTACCGTGAAATATGCCAAAAAAACTCTGAAACATGCTTTGGGCATGTCGATTTTGCTAGCTTTGAGTTCAACAAGCTTTGCAGAACTCATTGTGAATCCATCTCCGGGGAATGCTGCTGGTGCTGCATCTTTAAGCTGGTCATCGGATGACGCAAATCAATTATTAAATTCAGACCGTTCGCTTGAGGCTGCTGCCAGTCCTCAGGGGTCGACGTCTGTCACAACCACATTACGCAGTACCACGACCACCACGCTTACGCCTGCACCTGCTGCGCCATCGGCAATTCGTGATACTGGTGGTTATGGCGCGCAACCTGCTGTCAGCGCTCGTGCGGCTTTGGTGATGGATGCACAAACAGGCGAAGTCTTGTTTAGTAAAAATACCAATGCATCGATGCCGATTGCATCAATTACCAAGCTGATGACCGCTGTGGTAACCGCAGATGCGCGCTTGGATATGTCCCAAGAAATCACCTTGGAATCGATTGATTTTGCCGGGGCAGGTGGGAAAAATTCGAGTTCAACCTTGCGCGTAGGCGACAAGATGAACCGTGCCGAAGTATTACTGTTTGCTTTAATGAAATCTGAAAACCCTGCTGCTGCTGCACTGGCACGTACTTATCCGGGCGGACGTCCAGCATTTGTGGCGGCCATGAATGCCAAGGCACGTCAATTGGGCATGAGCTCAACACACTATGTTGAATCTTCAGGACTCGATCCGCACAATATCTCGTCAGCACGTGATTTGGGGATTTTAGTCAGTGCTGCTTCGCAATATGGTTTGATCCGTCAGTTTTCGACCACACCTAGCTATGACTTCAATCTAGGTTATCGCGTATTGAAATCAAACAATACCAACGCGTTGGTACGAAATGGTGGCTGGAATATTAATTTATCGAAGACTGGTTATATCAATGAAGCGGGCCGTTGTGTGGTAATGCATGCAACCGTTAACTCGCGTCCTGCGGTGGTGGTATTGCTCGGTGCAGGTTCAACGCAATCGCGTAACAACGATGCAACCAACCTCTTAAACTGGCTGGCACAACAACCAAAGCGCATTTAAAACGATATACAAACAAGTGCAATAAAAAACCCGTTTCAGAGAACGGGTTTTTTATTGCCTGATAACTTACATGTTCGACAAGATAGAGTCTTTCACTTGTGTCATGGTGGCATCGATAGACAGCATCACGGCATCTGCACATTGCTTGATTGCAGTATCCGGATCTTTTAAGCCATTGCCTGTAACGGTACAGACAATCACAGAACCTTCAGGAATTTTACCCGCTTTGATGTCGCGCATTGCACCGCCAATTGAGGCAGCAGATGCAGGCTCAACAAATACGCCTTCGTACATCGACAATAAACGCTGCGCTTCTAGAATTTCAGCATCTGTTAATTCATCGAACCAACCTTCTGAATCACGAACAGCTGCTTTGGCATGGTTCCAGCTTTGTGGATTACCAATACGAATAGCCGTTGCAATCGTTTCAGGTTGCTCAATCGGTGCGCCACGCATAAATGGTGCTGCACCTGCTGCCTGATAACCCACCATCGTTGGCAGACCGTCTGGTTTAGGGCCCGTAAACTGGTCGGTTGCAGCATCGTAAATCACTTGCTCGAACTGCTCAGCTGGCTGGTTGGCAACCGCTTCGGTATAACCCATCCAGTGTGCGGTGATGTTTCCTGCATTTCCAACAGGTAAGCAGTGGTAGTCTGGCGCACGACCTAATGATTCAACAATTTCATAGGCAATGGTTTTTTGACCTTGTAAACGGTACGGGTTAATTGAGTTTACAATCGTGACCGGTGCTTGGTCGGCCACTTCTTTCACTAAACGCATACCGTCGTCAAAGTTACCACGAATTTGCATGGTGATTGCGCCGTACATCATGGCCTGAGCCAATTTGCCCATTGCAATTTTGCCTTCTGGAATCAAGACAAATGCTTTCATGCCTGCACGTGCAGCATAAGCCGCCGCTGCCGCCGAAGTATTACCTGTTGATGCACAGATAATGGCTTTTGAACCTTCTTCAGCAGCTTTGGTCACTGCCATGGTCATGCCGCGGTCTTTAAATGAACCAGTTGGGTTAAGCCCTTCATATTTCACATAAATTTCGACATCTTTGCCAATAATGCGTGGAATATTCTCTAGTTTAATCAGCGGAGTATTTCCTTCACCTAAAGAAATGGCACGCGTCGTTGCAGAAACTGGCAAACGGTCACGATAACGATCCACGAGACCGGTATAACGATTGGCATTAGACATGATGATTTATGTTCCAAGAGTAAGGTAGAGCTGGCGAGAGGGTTAACCCTCTCCACCTGATTAACTATCGAGCGATTCTAAACGAATTCGCACAATTTCGCCATGAATTGCAGGTAAAGCCTGAATTTTTGCAATGGCGTCATCCATTTTGGATTCGACCACTGGATCAGTCAAAATCACGATCGGGATAAGATCTTTTAAACGCGACTGCTGCATAATCGCATCGATACTAATACCTGCACGGCTCAGAATCGTGGTGATATCTGCCAGTACGCCGGTTTGGTCTTCAGCATCGACACGTAAGTAATAACCTGTGGTCATTTCTTCGCGCTTTAAAATTGGAAGGTCGGTCAAGGCTTCAAAAGCAAGTTGTGGGATGGTGCCTGCACCATCTTCAGTATAAGAAATATCGCGTACAATATCGACGATATCGGCAACCACAGCAGATGCTGTAGGGCCTGCACCTGCACCTGCGCCGTAGTACAACGTTGGGCCAACCGCATGCGCCTGTACCAGTACAGCATTTTTAACGCCATTGACGTTGGCAATCAGTTCTTCTTCTGGAATCAGGGTCGGGTGTACGCGAAGTTCAATACCGTGTTCTGCACGACGGGCAATACCCAAGTGCTTAATTCGAAAACCTAGTTCTTCTGCATATTTGACATCTTGTGCGGTAATCTTGCTGATCCCTTCGGTGTACACTTTGTCAAATTGAAGCGGAATACCAAAAGCACATGAGGCCAAAATGGTCAGTTTGTGTGCCGCATCGATGCCTTCAACATCAAAAGTTGGATCAGCTTCGGCATAGCCGAGTTCTTGTGCTTCTTTTAAGACATCTGCAAAAGCACGACCTTTGTCGCGCATTTCAGTCAAAATAAAGTTGCCTGTTCCATTAATGATTCCAGCCAACCAGTCAATACGGTTTGCGGCCAAACCTTCACGAATCACTTTAATAATTGGAATGCCGCCAGCCACTGCCGCTTCATATGCAATCTGAACAGCATTGTCTTCGGCAGCTTTAAACAGTTCGTTACCATGCTCGGCCAGAAGCGCTTTGTTGGCTGTGACCACTTGTTTGCCATGCTTGATGGCTTCCATGATAAGTTCGTAAGCAGGATGGATACCGCCCATTACCTCAACCACGACGTCTACATCGGGCTGGCGCACAATGTGCATTAAATCGTCACTTTGCTGAATGCCATTAAGGTCAAGATCTGGGCGAGGACGGCGAGTGCCAACGTAGGTAATTTGAATTTCACGACCGGTGCGACGTTTAATTTCAGCAGCGTTTTCTTGTAATAGTTTAAGGGCACCACCACCAACGGTTCCGAGACCGAGTATTGCCAGACGAACTGGTTTCACGTCACACTCCATACATGCATAAAAATTCAATAGGTCTAGATCATAGCTAAAAAAATCGTCAGACTCTAGGGTTTGTTGGCATTTCCATAAGGAAATGCCAACGCTATTGTTTTTTAGTCAAGATGATTTAAGTTTGAACAATGTAGCACTGCAAATATAAGCAGGCTTGATTACTTATTAAGACGTGTATCAAGCTCTTCAGGAGTCAAGTAACCGCCTAAGTATTCACCCTCGACGCTATAAATAGCAGGTGTACCGTTCACGCCAATTTTTTGACCCAGTTGATACTGATCACGTACAGGATTTTTGCACTGTGCTGCTTGTACCGGTTGGCCCTGAACGGCTTGCGCAAATGCTGCTTTACGATCTGCGCTACACCAGATAGCTTCCATGGTCGGCATGAACTGATCGCCACGCGGCCAAGCAATATAACGGACCTCTATGCCTTTGGCATTGATTTCATCAAGATGCTCGTGCAATTTGTGGCAATACGGACAGCTTGCATCGGTAAACACGTAGACCACATGCTTGGCTTTACCATTTTTGGCTGGATACACAATCAGATCTTGTGTCTTGAGCGTTGCAAATAATTTTTTGTTTTCTTTGGCTTGTAAGGCTTCACCTACACTTACTAACTCTTTATTCCCCAACCGGATCACATCGCCTTGAATAATGTATTTACCATCGCTGGTGGCATAAACCGATGGCATGCCATCTAAACTTACCCAATACAGGTTGGGTACTTCTGTCGACTGAACACCGGTAATTTTGGCATTGATGTTGGCACTTTTGAGATGATCCTGCAAAGTCGAAATCAGACGTTGTTGAGCATTGCGTTCACTTAAGGTCGATGCCTCACCCGTTGCCGGTGTATTTGCAGTCAACGTATCTTGTTTGGCAGCATCATCCTGCTTGGAACATGCCGATACAGCTAAACTTCCAGCCAAAGCGCAGGCGATAAAAAGGTGCGAACGGGTAAATGACATAAACAACCCTTTTCATTTCAATTGTTATTTAAAGGCTTTTAGAATATCAAAAAAAAATCCAACTGATGGTAATTATTCGATGCGCTCTGTAACTGATCCGTCTTTGTATCTGGTCTGTTGGCAAGATTAAGCGCGCGGATGGTATTGTTCATGCAATTGCTGCATACGGATTTGAGCCACATGGGTATAAATCTGTGTGGTCGATAAATCACTATGCCCCAAGAGTAACTGCACCACACGCAAGTCGGCACCATGATTGAGTAGATGTGTTGCAAAGGCATGGCGCAAGGTATGCGGAGAAAGCTCCATCTGAATATTGGCTTGCAATGCATAGCGCTTGATGGCGTACCAAAAATTTTGTCGGCTCATAATGCCGCCATGCTGGGTTAAAAAGAGATAATCGGTCGCGCTTTTATATAGCGCAGGGCGTGATTCGCGCAGGTAGCGCTCGACCCATTCAGTCGCAAACTGACCCAGAGGCACCAAACGCTCTTTGTTGCCTTTACCGGTAATACGCAAATAGCCTTGCTTTAAATTAATCAGCTCCAGCTTTAGGTTCAGCAGCTCAGACACCCGTAAACCGCAGGCATATAAAACTTCAAGCATGGCACGATCGCGTAGCCCTAGCGCCGTGGAGGTATCTGGTGCATGAATCAGTGCATCGACATCTTGCTCAGATAAATCTTGTGGCAGACTTCGACCCAGTTTCGGGCTTTTATGCAGCGCCACAGGATTATCGGTTCGAATTTTCTGTTCACGTAAAAACTTATAAAACTGACGCAGTGCCGAGAGACAGCGTGCTATTGAGCGCGGGCTTTTCCCCAGTTTAGTGAGTTCAATCAAAACATCCGAGATGTCATCGGCACTCCATTCGGGCAGGGCGTGGCGAGACAATTGGGCACACTGGATCAAATCGCTTAAATATGCGTTACGGGTATGCGGGCTGACACTTTGTGCCACCAGATAGTCTCTAAAGCCATGCAAAAAACTAAATGGTTTTGGAATTGTAATTGGCGCAGGCGTGCGAGGCTTTTTACTGATCATTCAAGCAACAGATGTTCTGTGATAACAATACATTAGTGTAAACAGCGTTTGCTGTCGATGAGATTTTACAGATGTGAATCGTAACGATTCCTTATTTGTTAATTATTCTCATTTGGATGTATACTATGCAAAAGCTTTCAGGATCAAATTGCAGTGCGTTTATCAGAACTTAGAGTGAAGCAAACTGCCATCATCACAGCGGTGGATCATACCCTTGATGGCAGTCCGGATCAACAAGATCCAATCGCAAACCGCCTTGAAACCTTAGGATTTGTTGCGGGTGAAAAGGTACAGATCGTGACAAAAGGCGTGTTTGGTGGCGATCCGATTCTGGTGCAACTGGGTTTTACCCGCTTTGCTTTACGTAAAGAAGAAGCTGCAAGAGTTCAAATCAGTCAAGAAGGGGCAGGCACATGAGTGAAGCACTTCGTGTCGCCCTTGTTGGAAATCCTAACTGCGGTAAAACCTCTTTATTTAACCACCTAACCGGTACGCGCCAGAAGGTTGCCAACTATGCTGGTGTGACAGTAGAGCGTAAAGTCGGACACTTTGATCTGCCTTCAAAAAAACCGGTGCGCGTGCTGGATTTACCAGGGACCTATAGCTTAAGTGCCACCAGTCCAGATGAAGCCATTACCCGCGATGTGTGTTTAGGCAAAATTGAAGGGGAACGCGATCAGGACGCATTTTTGTGCGTGGTCGACGCCACCAACTTAAAACTTCATTTAGGTTTGGTACTGGAAATTCTTGAACTCAAAAGACCGGTATTGGTTGTGCTGAATATGATGGATGAAGCACGCCGTCGAGGTATTCAGGTGAACTCACAAAAGCTTTCGGAGCGTTTGGGAGTGCCTGTCGTTGAAACGGTTGCAGTGCGTAATTCAGGGATTCAAAACCTGATGAGTGCGCTGGATCAGCACAAGTTTATGGTGCCGCAAACCGAAATGACGGGTCTAAAAGGCACACACCATCAAAAAATTGAAATGATTTTAAATGACGTGGTGCAGTCTGTAGAAGATGCGGATGCGCGTTCCGATCTCTTAGATAAAATCTTTTTACACCCGGTGCTTGGTTTGCTCAGTTTGGCACTCCTGATGTTTGTGGTGTTTCAGGCCGTGTTTGCTTGGGCTGCGCCATTTATGGACAGCATTGAAGGCTTTTTCGGCTGGTTGGGGGAAAGTGTGGGTGCCTACATTTCCCAGCCTTTACTGCATAGTCTAGTGGTCGATGGCATTATTGCTGGTGCCGGCGGCGTGGTGGTGTTTTTACCACAGATTTTGATTCTGTTCTTTTTTATTTTGGTGCTTGAAGAATCTGGCTATCTGCCACGAGCTGCCTTTTTGCTCGATAAACTTATGTTTAAAGCCGGCTTAAGTGGGCGTGCATTTATTCCACTCCTTTCAAGTTTTGCCTGTGCTATTCCGGGCATTATGGCCACGCGTAGTATTACCGATCCACGCGACCGTTTCACCACCATTATGGTGGCACCGCTGATGACCTGTTCGGCGCGTTTGCCGGTGTATGCCTTGTTGATTGGTGCTTTTATTCCTGCACAAACCGTGTGGGGAATTTTTAACCTGCAAGGATTGGTGCTATTCGCCTTATATATGGCGGGTATCTTAAGTGCGCTATGCGTATCGTTTGTAATGAAGTTTTTCCAAAAAGATAATTCACAACATGCTTTATTGATGGAACTGCCAAGTTACCGTTTACCCGATTTAAAAAGTGTGGGAATTGGTTTACTGGATCGCGCCAAAATCTTCTTAAAGCGTGTGGGCGGGATTATCTTTGCCTTGTCGATTTTGCTTTGGTTTTTGTGTACTTTTCCGCAGCCGCCAGAAGGCGCAACGCTTCCGGCAATTGATTATAGTTTTGCCGGTATGCTGGGACATTTGATTCAACCTATTTTTGCGCCGCTTGGCTTTAACTGGCAAATCTGTATTGCACTGATTCCAGCAATGGCAGCGCGTGAAGTGGTTGTGGCCGCACTCGGCACAGTGTATGCACTATCTGCTACCAGTGAAGATGCGGTTACGCAAGGGCTATCGAGTCTGATCAGTGCTGATGGTTCAGGATGGTCGCTTGCAACCGGGCTTGCTTTGCTGGTGTGGTTTGTTTATGCGCCGCATTGCTTGGCCACATTGGCGACGGTTCGTCGTGAAACGGGATCTTGGAAAAATGTGGCTGTGATGACTGGATATTTGTTCGGTCTGGCGTATTTGATGTCATTTTTGACGTATCAATTGGCATCACGTTTTTTCTCTTAAGTGGTTGAGGTGGAGCATGATTGAGTATCTGATTATTGCAGTATTGGTCATCTGGAGTGCATGGGTAGTGTTCAGGAAAGTCTTTCCGAAAACTTCGACTGCGCTATTTATGTCACTTTCAGATCAGTGCCAACAACGTGGCTGGCACGCACTGGCAACACGCTTAAAACCCAAAATGGTGGCCGGATGTGGCGGTAGCTGCGGATGTCCGACTGACGATAAGCCGACATCGCCAGTGCAAGAGATCAAGCCGGTAAAATGGTTGCAATAATACCGCAGATCAACTGATTAAAAAGCCATCAAATCGATGGCTTTTTTTACGCGCTGACACAAAAAACGTCGAATAAAACCAAAACTGAAAAAGCATTCAAAACCCCAAAGTGCTACCATTTTGGCAATCAATTTTTGTCACAATGCGGGGCATGCATGCTTATACAACGGGGTGGACTAAAAGTCGTTGCGGGTCTAGGAATCTCAGGGGTTTCCGCCGTTAATTTTTTACATGAACAAGGCTACCGCGTTGCTGTCACAGATTCTCGTGCAGTCCCCCCGGGGCATGATCAGATTCCGGCAGAGGTGCAAACTCATTTTGGTGCGCTGGATCTGGAGTTGCTCTTACAAGCAGAAGAAATTATTTTAAGCCCTGGATTAGCGCCACAGTTGCCTGAAATTCAGCAAGCAATTGCGCACGGTATACCCGTGATCGGCGATATTCAGGTATTACGCCGTGCCACTACTGTTCCTATTGTGGCGATTACCGGTTCAAATGCCAAAAGTACGGTCACCACCTTGTTTGGTCAGATGGCCAAAGATGCAGGCAAACGCGTAGCAGTAGGGGGTAACTTAGGTCGTCCAGGGCTCGATTTACTAAAAGACGAGCCTGAATTACTGGTGCTTGAGCTGTCAAGTTTTCAGCTCGAAACCACCTCGCATCTGAATGCCGAAGTAGCTGTTGTATTAAACATGAGTGAAGATCATCTGGATCGTCATGGGGATATGCTGGGTTATCATCAGGCCAAGCACCGAATTTTTCAGGGCGTAAAAAAGGTGGTGTACAACCGTGATGACGGCTTAACCCGTCCACTTGTGCCAGACAACACCCCGATGCAAAGCTTTGGACTGAATGCACCAGACATCAATCAATACGGTGTGTTGCGCGAAGATGACGGGACGATGTGGCTTGCACGTGGTCGTAACCGCCTCATCAAAAGCACCGAGCTGTACATTCAAGGCACGCACAATATTGCCAATGCACTGGCCTGCTTAGCACTTGGCGAAGCAATTGGACTACCGCTCGACTCCATGCTCGAGACACTCAAGCAGTTTAAGGGCCTAGAGCACCGCTGTGAATACGTTAAAACTGTTCATGATGTACGTTACTATAATGACTCAAAAGGCACCAATGTCGGCGCTACATTGGCAGCCATTGATGGCCTCGGTGCCGCGATTAAACCCCAACATGGTCAAGTGGTGGTGATTTTAGGAGGACAGGGTAAAGGGCAAGATTTCAGCTTGCTGCGCCCATCGGTTGAAAAATATGTCAAAACGGCAATTCTGATGGGTGAAGATGCCCAACAAATTGAACAGGCATTACAGGGAACAGCGTCAATGGTGCATGTTTCAACTTTGCAAGACGCCGTGACTCAGGCGCAACAGCATGCCCAAGCAAACGACGTCGTATTGCTGTCTCCTGCCTGTGCAAGCTTTGATATGTTTAAAGGCTATCCAGATCGCGGGCATCAATTTGTTGCTTGTGTAAATGCCCTTGTTTAAATAACAAAAATCAGAAGGATAATGTGATGGCTGGCTTTGCTCAGACAACCATAACCAAAATTAATCAATGGTACGATCGCTGGATGCCGCGTGTACCAACCGAAATGACGGCGCGTAACGTGCTGATTTTCTGTGTGGTGTGTTTGCTTTGTATTGGTTCGGTGATGGTGGCATCCGCTTCGATGCCGTATGCCGAATATATGCATGAGAATCCATTTCACTATGTGGTTCGCCATGCGATTTCAATTGCAACCGCCGCAATCGTGGCCTATTTCGTTTATAAAGTACCGCTGAATGTCTGGTTTAAAAATACCTTTTCATTATGGCTGATCACGATTTTGCTGTTACTTGCCGTTTTGGTGATTGGAACAGAAGTGAACGGTTCGCGCCGCTGGATTCGACTGGCAGGTTTTACCCTACAGCCAACCGAAGTTGCCAAAGTGATGATGGCCATTTTTACCGCCGATTATGTGGTACGACGTGCTAAAGAGGTGCGTACCCATTGGAAAGGGCTGGTTCGCTTAAGTGGTGTTATGGCCATTACGGTCGGGCTGATTATTGCTGAGCCAGATTTGGGCGCCACCGTGGTGATTGTCCTGATGATGGTCGGTATTTTCTTCTTGGCTGGCGCACCGCCGACTCAGTTTGCGATTATGCTGGGCGCGGTCGTGATGGGCATCGGCTTTTTAATTTTGTTTGAACCTTATCGTCTGGCACGTGCCTTATCATTTACCAATCCGTGGGCAGATCCACTCGGAACAGGCTATCAGCTTTCAAATGCATTGATGGCCTTTGGCCGCGGGGAATGGTTCGGTACAGGGCTCGGGCACAGTGTACAAAAGCTCTCTTACCTGCCTGAGGCACATACCGACTTTATGCTGGCGGTATTGGGTGAAGAGTTTGGTTTTGTCGGTATTTCGATTGTCATCGGCTTGTCGTTTACTATGCTGGCGTGCTGTATCAAAATTGGTCATCGTGCACTGAAGCACAACTTCTTGCGCGCAGGTTATCTGGCGTATGGGATCAGTATTATTTTTCTGCTACAGATCATTGTAAATGCAGGAATGAATATGGGCTTAATGCCAACCAAAGGACTTACCTTACCGTTTATTAGTTATGGTGGAACATCATTAATGATGTGTGCTGCGATGATTAGTCTGATTTTGCGTGTCGATGCTTCCACGCAAGAGCTCAATCCAGATCGTGAAGAATCGAATTTCTAATCGATTTGCTTCAATAAAAAAACCGTCATTTGACGGTTTTTTTATTATTGGATTAGAGATAAATCCCTTCGAGCATGGTGTGTTTGGGAATCTGCTCTACATCCCACTGAGCCACGGCCTGCGCAAGCATCTGCCGAGGTGTATCACGTTCTACATTAGGTTGCTGCAAGGCGTTAAGTGCCTGTTGAATATAATCAGCTGGGTGTGCCGGATCGAGTGCAGCCGCCAGATTTTGCTTGGAAAGCTTTTGTCCGTGCTCGTTCATCGCCAGTGGTAAATGCATATAGCGCGGTGTGGGGTAACCCAGAAGCTGCTGAAGCCAAATTTGCCGTTGGGTGTTGTCAAGTAAATCTGCACCACGCACCACATCCGTGACACCTTGTAGGTAATCATCGACCACCACCGCCAGTTGATAGTTTAAAATGCCGTCACGGCGCTTTAATACAAAATCACCGAGTTCATCGGCCAGATTGCTGCATTGTCTGCCTTGCAAACGATCTTCAAAACAAATGGGAACTGCGCTGACTTTGACCCGAATGGCCTGATGTTCAAAGGCTAAATTCAGTGTTTGACAGGTGCCAGGATAAATGGCATTGGAGCCGAGGAGTTTACGGGTGCATTGACAAGCATAAATCTGCCCCTGTGCATGTAATTGGTCGAGCACCTGTTCGTACAGCGCCAAACGATTACGCTGAAACACGATTTCGTCGTCCGGCTCAAAACCAAAGGCATCAATGCATTTTAAAATATGTGCTTCACTGCCCGGGTAGATTCGTGGAATATCGGTATCTTCGATGCGAACCAGCCACTTGCCTTGATGCGCTTTGGCATCACAATAGCTGGCAATGGCAGTAATGAGCGATCCAAAATGCAAAGGGCCGGTTGGCGATGGCGCAAACCGACCCACATAAGCAGTATCACGATGAGGCATCGTATTAACCGTTATTTTGCTTCTCTTTGATCTCTGCAAGCGTCTTACAGTCGATACATTGGGTGGCTGTTGGACGTGCTTCTAAACGACGCAGACCAATTTCAATGCCGCAAGTTTCACAGTAACCGTAATCACCTGCTTTAATTTCTTCAAGCGACTGCTCGATTTTACGAATCAATTTACGTTCGCGGTCGCGGGTACGTAACTCAATTGCAAACTCTTCTTCCTGCGTGGCACGGTCGTTGACATCAGGCAATGCTGATGATTCATCTTGCATGGTGTTTAGGGTGCGATCCACTTCGCTCATTAATTCACTTTTCCACGCCTCAAGGATTTGGCGAAAGTGATCCAATTGAGCATCAGACATGTATTCTTCGTTTTTCTTAGGCTGATAAGGCGCGATACCAAATAAGCTGGCAGTAGTGCCCCCTTCAGAGGCCTTTGGCTTGGCTTTGCGTGCAGGCTTAGCCGCCTTTTCGGCGTCTAGAACTTGGGTATTTTCGTCTAAGACGTGGTTTTGGTTGTCATTCGCCATAAAGGGCATTCCTCATCATATACGTATTATCTATACGCAAAAAATATGGTGGTATGCAAGTGTTTTTTATCCAATCCCGTTGGCGGATTTTCCCTCGGGGACGTCATCATATAGAGTTTTACACGAAGATGATAGTCGTGCCGATGTGGATTTTATGTGAATCTATCGGACTCAAGCCTTAAAATAAGCCAAAAAAATAAAAAAGAAAAGTTAATAGCCTGAAATTTCAGTATTTATGTTTTGTAGCATTTTTTCGATACGATGAATATGGCTTTCAAACTCACCATTTGCTTGTAGTTTCAGCACGCGATAGCCAGACGGCAAGGCATCAAAGGCAAAGTCATCGCTTCTGGGTTTGAATTGAACCGAAGTCGAGGGCGATGATAAAAACTCGACATGTTCCCAGCGATGTGAGGACTCTTGATGCACATGGCCGCACAGCACTGCCTTCACTTGTGAATGAGCGTGAATGACATCCAGTAATGTGGCGGTATTTTTTAGTTTGTGCTGGTCAATCCATTTGGATTGCATTTCAAATGGGTGATGATGACACGCCAAAATCATGGACACATTCGGGTGCTGTTGAAGATGTTGCTGAAGTTGCATTAACTGATGGTCGCTGATCCAGCCATCGACTTTCCCGACTACAGCACTGTTCAAGAGCACCAGATGCCATTGGCCCATCGCCACAATACTGATATCTTGCGGTGACGATGCATGAAAGGGAAAATGTGCAGGATCGTCGTGATTGCCTGGCACATGAAAAAACGGAATGCCCAGGGTTTGCATATAATCAAGATAACGCGCATAGGTGACTGCGGTAGGGGTCTGTGCCAGATCACCCGTATGAATAATGGCATCGATCTTGGGATAATGTGCCCGAATATGTGCGATCACCTGATGAAAACTCTGTTCAGGATTAATGCCCACGAATTCATGCTGAGGGTCTTCAAGCAGATGCGTGTCGGTAATTTGAATAATTACATGCGCCTGACTTGAAAAAGGGGCTACCTGAAACATAGTCATATATCTCTTAAGTCGGTGGAGAGTTGAATCTGTTGCCAGAGCCACTGTAACGCCATAATGACGGGTGCATTACGCAAACGCCCAGAACTCAGCAGCATCTCGATTTGAGAATAATCCAAGATATGCAGCTGGATATTTTCGTTTTCCTCTGGCAAACCAAAGATGCCCCCATGTTCTGGAAGATCGGTTTGTGCAGCATAGAGGTGAAAAAGTTCCGAACAGGCACCTGCCGATGGATAGAACGAGAATAAATGCGTCAGTTCATCGATTTGACATCCAGATTCTTCGACACTTTCACGACGAACACATTCTTCCGATGGTTCATCGCCATCGAGTACACCCGCAATAATTTCGAGTTGCCACGGCGATTGAGTGTCATCGAGTGCACCGACCCGAAATTGTTCAATAAGCGCAAATTTTTGTTGGGTGTGGTTGTAAAGCAACACGCCAGCAGCCTGTTTTCTTCGAATCAGTTCGCGCTGGAAAGGCTGGGTATAATGCGATTGCCCAAAAAGTCGATGCTTGAGTGTGACTTTTTCAAGCTGTGTAAATCCCTGATAGAGCGATTCACGGTTTTCTACCTCAACATCATCATGTGAATAACTGGCTTGTTCTATTATGGTCATACTCATTATTAAAAAGGATGAAATACGTGACTGTATTTCATCCTAACTGAGTTCAATTTAAAGACAAATGCTTTTTTCGTATTTTTAGAGCTTTTGATACAGTTTTTGACCGTTTGCGTGATAGGCCGCTTTCATGCTCTTGAGACCCTGTTCAATGTCTTCAGATGAAGCATCGATTGCAGTGCTATTCTCCTGATTTTGTGCATAATTCCGCACGTTTTGAGTGATTTTCATCGAGCAGAATTTCGGACCGCACATCGAGCAAAAGTGTGCCGATTTATGTGCCTCTTTGGGCAGTGTTTCGTCGTGCATGCTGCGCGCCGTATCTGGATCTAGACTCAGATTAAACTGGTCATCCCAACGGAATTCAAAACGTGCTTTAGACAAGGCATTGTCACGAACTTGCGCACCCGGATGACCCTTGGCCAAGTCGGCGGCATGTGCTGCAATCTTATAGGTGATAATCCCGTCTTTAACATCTTTTTTGTTAGGTAGACCTAAATGCTCTTTGGGGGTGACGTAGCACAGCATGGCCGTACCGTACCAGCCAATCATGGCAGCACCGATGGCCGAGGTAATATGGTCATAACCCGGTGCGATATCGGTGGTGAGTGGCCCTAAGGTATAAAAAGGTGCTTCTTTACAAACCTCAAGTTGCAGATCCATATTTTCTTTAATCATGTGCATCGGTACGTGACCCGGTCCTTCAATCATGACCTGCACATCGTGTTCCCAAGCGCGTTGAGTTAGTTCACCTAAAGTGCGTAGTTCACCAAACTGTGCCGCATCGTTGGCATCTTGGATACAGCCTGGACGCAAGCCATCACCCAAGCTAAACGAGACATCGTAAGCCTTCATGATTTCGCAAATTTCATCGAAGTGCGTGTACAAGAAGTTTTCTTCATGATGCGCCAAACACCACTGCGCCATAATTGAACCACCACGCGATACAATACCCGTCAGGCGATTGGCAGTTAAAGGCACATAGCGCAGTAACACGCCGGCATGAATGGTAAAGTAATCGACGCCTTGTTCGGCCTGTTCAATGAGTGTGTCTTTAAAAATTTCCCAGGTCAGATCTTCGGCCACACCGTCTACTTTTTCCAACGCCTGATAAATCGGAACGGTTCCAATCGGCACAGGGGAGTTACGGATGATCCATTCACGGGTTTCATGAATATTTTTACCCGTCGATAAATCCATGATGGTGTCTGCGCCCCAGCGTGTGGCCCAGGTCATTTTCGCAACTTCTTCATCGATACTCGAGCCTAAAGCCGAATTTCCGATATTGGCATTGATCTTGACCAGAAAATTACGTCCGATAATCATCGGTTCAATTTCAGGGTGGTTAATGTTGGCCGGAATAATTGCCCGACCAGCTGCCACTTCCTGACGCACAAACTCAGGGGTAATTTCGGTTAGGTTTTTGGCACCGAAATTCTGTCCAGCGTGTTGGCGCATGTCGACATTGTCGCGCTGGCGCTGGTTTTCACGGATGGCGATATATTCCATTTCCGGTGTGATGATGCCTTTTCTGGCATAGTGCATTTGAGTAACATTCTGTCCGGCTTTGGCACGGCGAGGTTTTTGAATGTGTGCAAATCGAATATCGGCTGTACGGATATCTTTTAAACGTTCCTGACCAAAAGCTGAGCTGAGGGTGCTCAGTTGCTCGGTATCTTGACGCGCTTCAATCCAGTGCTGGCGCACGTGTGGTAAGCCTTTATTTAAGTCAATCTGTACATTCGGATCGGTATACACGCCCGATGTGTCATAGACCATCACGGGTGGATTATGTTCTCCGCCCAAACCAGTAGGTGTATCGGTCAGTTCAATCTGACGCATAGGGACCTGAATGTCTGGGCGAGAGCCTTGGATGTACACTTTGCGAGATGCAGGCAAAATACGCGTCAGGTCTTTTGCATCTTGTTCGTGTTGCGCTGAGAGATCAGCAGAAGAAAGATTCGTTAATTGGTTCATGGCATGATCCTTATGAAAAACACTAACGAATCAAGCAACCAAAAACGATGGCGGGTGTATTTGTAGAACACAAATAGAGGGCTTAAGATTTTGATAACTTGATTCCTACGCAGGTTCTAACCTGATCAGGTTCAACGGTACTCGGGATCAAATCATTGCAAGGCAATCATTTACCCAATCTCAGCGAGTTATTACTCGCGCTCCGTCAAGCATGCGCCCATACTAGCACGGATTGCGGATATTTAAAGATCAAAATATGCCACTTTTTAAGAACAAATCCCGATCGGGATCAATTGTATTTTTGCCTGATTTTTCTTAGTCTAGAACAGCACTATTCAAGGTTGATCATTCTTAGATGTCTATAAAAAAACTGATTGTCGTTATGGGGATGTTGGGCGGTGTTCAGTCGCTGTTTGCACTGGATCTGGTGGGTGCCTACGATCTGGCAAAACGAAATGACCCAACCTTGCAAGCTAATTTGTATCAGTTCCAGGCTGATCAACTCAATTTGGGCATTGCCAAAGGTGCCTTGTTACCTACAGTGACCTTGGCGGGCAATCTAACGCGTGACAGACAATCCGTTAAAAATGATCAGTCTTTCGATTTTCCGGGTGGCACAGATGTGTCGAACAGCTTGATTAGCAACACATCGACCAAGAGACAGGTTTCTTTAACCGCACGTCAACCGCTATTTCGAATGGATGCATGGCAGGGCTATAAGCAAGTAAAAACCTCGGTTCAGCTGAGTGAAGTCACGCTGAAAATTCAGATACAGCAACATCTATTAGATGTCGCGCAGGCATATTTTAATGTACTGCGTCAGCAGTCGCTCAACCGCACCTATTTACAAGAAGAACAGGCATTATCTGAACAATTAAAGATGATGAATGCCAAATTACAGCAGGGTTTATTGGCACGAAGCGATGTCAGTGAAGCCAATGCGCAGTATCAAAATGCGCGTGCGAACCGCATTTCAGGTCAGGTGCAGCAGATGCTGGCTCAAGAGCAACTCAATCGGTTTATTGGGCATAACCCAGATCAGGGATTAGCTGTGCTTCGCACCGATGTGGTGTATCAGCCGCCAGTCCCTGCACGCCTAGACGACTGGTTACAACTGGCTCAGACGCACAATTTATCTATTCAGCAAGCTCGTCTACAGCGCCAATATGCAGACGATAATCGCCGTGTGGAAAAAGCAGCACTTTATCCACAGTTAAATGCATTGGCCACTTATGGTTATACCAAGCAAAGTCCAGATACACTGATTTCCACCAATGGTGCCTTTGATCAGATTGGACTGGAGCTAAGCTGGAATCTATTTAATGGCGGACAGACCCAGACCTCAATTAAAAAAGCCGTTGCCCAGCTTGATCAGGCACAGGCCCAACTCGATGCTGCAGAGCGCAGTGCAAGCGTTGAGGTCAAGCAAGCCTTTTTACAATTACAAACCGACCAATCCAAACTCGAAGCGCGACAAGCGGCCATGCGTTCAGCCGAACAGGTATCGCAGGCTTCCTTGGCGAGTTATAACGAAGGCCTCAAAACCATGGTGGATGTCTTGCTGGCGCAGCGCAATGCGTTTTCGGCCAAGCAAGAGTATGTCAATGCCCAATATGATTATCTAATCAATGTGCTCAAGCTCAAAGCTGCGGTTGGACAACTCAGTGAGGAAGATCTGGTGCAGATGAATACATGGCTCAGCAACGATTAAATTTTGAATGAAATTGCGGCATTGTCATTAAAGTTTCACAATGAATGTGCTTTAATCTCTGCTCAACTTTGTACCGTGCATTTAGCCCGTTTTGGAGGCTGTCTTGAGTCCAACTAATCCTGTCTTGACCCATCATATTTCCTCTCAATTTAACGAGGATCTGCAAGGGGTGAATACCAAATTCATGACCATGGGCGGGCTGGTCGAGCAGCAGGTGGCCAATGCAATTCATGCCTTGCTGGATACCGACGTCGAAATGGCGGTCGATGTACAATACCAAGACAACGTGGTGAACCAGTATGAACGCGAAATCGATGAAGGACTGACCCTGATCTTGGCGCGTCGACATCCTGCTGCGATTGACTTGCGTATGGTGATTGCCATGAGTAAAGCCAATACCGACCTTGAACGTATTGGCGATGAAGCTGCAAAAATTGCCCGTATTGCACAAAATTTATGTGAAGAAGGCGGTTCCCCGCGTGGCTACATGGAAACACGCCATATTGGGAATCAGGTACGTGTCATGATTCATGATGCCTTGGATGCCTTTGCACGACTCGATGCAGAACAAGCTTTAAGAGTATTACTGGCCGATGCCGACATTGATCGTGAATATCAGTCTGCGACACGAACCTTGATGACTTATATGATTGAAGATCCACGACATATATCGCGGGTGATCAATGTGATGTGGGTGCTGCGCTCACTTGAACGTATTGGTGATCATGCGCGTAATATTTCAGAGCAAGTCATTTATATGGCCAAAGGCCTCGATGTACGACACACTAAAATTGAAGAAATTGAACAACATGTGCAGCGTAAATAACTCTATTGTGATCAAGCATATTTTTATCAGCCACAAAACACCTTAGCGATATGCTAAGGTTTTTTTATGCACGTAAAAATCGAATCACGTGACCGCAAAACTGACGCCGATCAACCTCAATTTTAAATAAAAATTTTAAATAAAAAAATCCCAGATTTTTTGGGGGAAAATCTGGGATGAAAACATCGTTAAGCTGCATTTTTATTCAAGATGCGGGGTAACATCTTGCTATAAGTTTATAGTAGATCACATTGGTACGGATGTCTTGAGTAGTCTTGTGAGGCTATGTAATGTTATATGATGATCTGTAAGATTATAAAAACAACGTAGTGAATCCGTGACTCAACGGCTTAAGACACATATACATAAAAAACAGGCAGACCGTTTTAGCGTCTGCCTGAGTCAACCAGAAAAGCAAGATTAGTCTTACTCGGGTTTCCAGCCTTCGGCAGTTTCAACACTGGCATCATTGTTGAAGAACTTTTCACGCTGTTCTTCCAGAAACTTTTTCGCTTCAGGTTCAAAAACGTTGAGTCGCTTTTCATTGATGAGCGTGGTTTGATGCTTCAGCCATTCTTGCCATGCCTGTTTAGAAACATGTTCAAACAGTTCCTGACCTTTAGCTCCCGGAAATGGTGCAAAATCGAGGCCTTCCATTTCTTTTTGATATTTACGACAAAATACGTGACGAGTCATGGCGTTTCCTTAAGCATAAAGTTGGGCAAGACGGTCATGAGCGCGTGCAATTGCAGCTTCAACCTGTTTTGGTGATGTTCCGCCAATATGATCACGTGCATTGACAGAGGCTTCGAGGGTGAGGGCTTTGTCAAATACATCGGCGCCGATCAAATCGGAAAACTGTTGGAGTTGCTCAAGTGAAAGTTCAGACAGATCTTTATCTTCTTGTACACCAAGCGCCACTGCTTTACCCACAATCTCGTGCGCATCGCGAAATGCCACGCCTTTTTTCACAAGGTAGTCGGCAAGATCAGTTGCAGTCGAGAATCCACGAAGTGCAGCTTCACGCATAATCTCAATGTTTGGAACCAATGCTGGCACCATGTCGGCAAAGGCCATTAATGAACCGCGTACGGTATCAATCGCATCAAACAACGGTTCTTTGTCTTCTTGGTTGTCTTTGTTATAGGCTAGTGGCTGACCTTTCATGAGCGTGAGCAAGCTAATCAAATCGCCAAACACACGTCCTGATTTACCACGAATCAGTTCAGGTACGTCTGGATTTTTCTTTTGCGGCATAATCGATGAGCCAGTACAGAAGCGATCTGGAATATTCACAAATTTGAACTGTGCCGAAGTCCATAGAATCAGCTCTTCAGACATACGTGACAAATGCATCATGATCAGTGCAGCTGCTGCATTAAATTCAATCGCAAAATCACGATCAGATACTGCATCGAGCGAATTTTCAGAAACAGCTTCAAAACCAAGTAGCTGCGCCGTATAGGCACGATCAATCGGATACGTGGTTCCTGCCAGAGCAGCAGAACCCAATGGCATACGGTTCACGCGTTTGCGGCAATCTTGCAGACGCTCGGTGTCACGAACAAACATTTCAAACCAAGCCAACAGATGATGTCCGAAGGTTACTGGTTGAGCGGTTTGTAAATGGGTAAAGCCTGGCATAATGGTATGCGTATGGCTGGCAGCCAAACCTAACAAGCCCTTTTGCAGGCGCTGTAAAATCGACAAAATATCGTCAATTTCATCGCGTAGGTACAAGCGAATGTCGGTAGCGACTTGGTCGTTACGGCTGCGGCCGGTGTGCAGTTTTTTACCCGTAATCCCAATACGCTGAGTCAAACGTGACTCAATATTCATGTGCACATCTTCTAAATCAATACGCCATTCAAAGCGGCCAGCTTCGATTTCAGCTTTGATTTCACTCAAGCCCTGAATAATATCGTCACGCTCTGCATCAGTAAGTACACCGACTTTGGCAAGCATGGTCGCATGCGCGATAGAGCCTGCGATATCCTGTTTATAAAAACGTTGGTCAAATTGCACAGATGCGGTAAATTCAGCAACAAAGGCATCGGTCGCTTCGGTAAAACGACCGCCCCACATACCAGACGTTTGGTTTGCGGTTGGCTGTTCAGCGGATTGAGAAGATGTGGTCATGTCGGCTCGGTAAAATAAAAAAGAGTATAACAAATTCTGCCGCACTTGCCGACGCATCAAATGACAAGAAAACATAGCGCAGGCACAAGACAGCAATGCAGAAATCCTATTTTTTTACCAAAATTGGTCGTTGGCAACATTTATTAGAACTGATTGTGGCCAGTAATATGCTGGGGTTGGTGCTTACACTGGCAGAAGCAGGGACGTGGACAGCCTTCGATGGGTTGCGCTTATTGCAATATATCTTATTCATTAATTGGGTGGTTTTTGCTTTTTCGGCACTGATCGATCGCTTTCAAAGTAATTTACATCGTTTACCGCAGGTTGCTGCCTTGGGGGTGGCGTTCGTTCTGTTACAAATGATTGTACTACTTACCACCGTCGCAACCAATCTTATGCTGCACTGGGGGAGTCACTTTCATTTTTATACCTCAACATGGCCACAGTTGTTTACTGGCGCCAGCATGCATCTCAGTTATGGCGTGTTATTGGGTGGTTTTTGCCTACGTTATATGTACATGCGGGATCAATGGTTGAAGCAGCAATATAGTGAATTAAATGCCAGAATTCAGGCCATGCAGGCGCGTATTCATCCACATTTTTTGTTTAACAGCCTCAACAATGTGGTCAGTTTGATCAGTATCGATCCGGAAAAAGCCGAAACCTTACTGATCCATTTGTCTCGTTTGTTTAGAGCCAGTTTTCAAGAGCTAAAACTGGTCAGCTTGGCCGATGAAATCGAACTTTGCCAACGCTATTTGGCCATCGAAAGTGTGCGTTTGGGTAGCCGGTTGCATGTGGAATGGAAATTTGATCCGAATCAGCCCCAATTTCAACAGGTCCAGATTCCACTCCTGACTTTACAACCTTTGCTGGAAAACTGTATTTTTCATGGCGTTGAACCGAGGAGTTCACGCAGTACCATTACAATACTGGTTGAAATATTGCAAAGTGAGGTCAGTATAGTCATTACTAATCCGTACAGTCTGGATAAAATAAAATCGAGAAATGGGCACGGTATTGCCGTTGAAAATGTGAAGCAGCGTTTAATTGCGTACTATGGACGTACAGTAAAATTTCAAAATTATTGCGCACGTGAGTTATATACCACAGTGGTAAGTTATCAATACCGATCAAAATAATAAGTCTGAAACCCCTTAAAAACAGGATGTCATGGGGCCACGACAAAGGAGGAAAAATGAGGATTCTGATTTGTGACGATGAACCTCTTGCGATTGAACGTTTGTCACGGTTGGTGGTGCAATTGGGGCATGAAGTGGTTGCGCATGCCTGTAATGGTCGTGACGCGATTGAGCTGGTGGATCAACATCAGCCTGATGTGGTGCTGCTGGATATTCAGATGCCGGAAATGAACGGCTTATTATGTGCAGAACAATTAGGTACATTCGACCCAATGCCGGCGATTATTTTTTGCACCGCCTACGATGATCATGCACTGGATGCGTTTAAATCCAAAGCACAAGGTTATTTACTCAAACCGATTGCGCAAGACGATCTGGCGCGTGTATTGCATCAGTTGCCGCGTTTAAATCAGGCCCAGATCACGCACATTAAACAACAAGATACCCATGATCGTCCTCATCAGCGCCAGCATATTACGGCACGTACTTATCGTGGTGTTGAGCTGATTCCGGTTGAAAATATTTACTATTTTCTGGCAGATCAGAAATACGTCACCGTACGTCATAAGCATGGCAGTGTGCTGATCGACGAGACACTCAAAGATCTCGAGCATGAATTTCAAGATCGTTTTATTCGTATTCATCGCAATGCATTGGTCTCGATGGATTATTTGGACGGTCTGGAACTGATCAGTTCAGGACAATATCAGGTACGCTGTAAAGAGGTCGATGAACGGCTTGCGGTCAGTCGGCGTCATTTACCCTATTTGCGTGATCGCATGCAAAAACTATAAATTTGAGCCAACTTGATCCTGATTTGATGCGCTACGGGGATATTTTACTTGCATTTTTAATCAATCAAGTTAAGTTTAGAGTCTGTTTTTTTATCGATCTGAGCCCTTATGCAGACCTTAAAGATTGCTACACGACAAAGCCCGCTTGCACTTTGGCAGGCAGAACACATTCGTGATCGTTTACAGGCACTTCATCCGGGACTTCAGGTTGAGCTGGTCAAATTTGTGACCCAAGGTGACAAAATTCTAGATACGCCCTTAGCCAAAATTGGGGGTAAAGGCTTATTTGTCAAAGAGCTTGAGGCGGCATTACTGGATGGGCGGGCAGATCTGGCCGTGCATTCCATGAAAGATGTACCGATGCATTTGCCTGAAGGATTAAGCCTCGCGGTGATCTGTGAGCGAGAAGATCCACTCGATGCTTTTGTATCGAATGAGATTAGCCATTTCGATGCACTGCCACAGGGTGCACGCGTGGGTACATCGAGTTTGCGCCGTAAGTGCCAGATTTTAAAGCAACGCCCAGATTTGAATATTATCGATTTACGCGGCAATGTAGGCACGCGGTTATCGAAGCTGGATCAGGGTCAATACGATGCGATTATTCTGGCCAGTGCAGGCCTAAAGCGTTTAGGTCTGAACGAGCGTATTCGTCACACGCTGCTGCCACAGATGAGTTTACCTGCGGTAGGGCAAGGTGCATTAGGGCTGGAATGTCGTTCAGATGATCATGCATTACTGGAACTGATCGCACCACTTGCGCATGAGCATACCAGTGCATGCGTACGTGCTGAACGAGCTTTTAATGCGTATCTTGAAGGCGGTTGTCAGGTACCGATAGCAGGTTATGCCACTCTTGATCATGACCTCTTGACGTTAGAAGGACGAGTTGGCAGTGTAAAGGGTGATATTCTGTTGAAAGATACTGTTCAGGGGCATCCGGATCAGGCCGAAGCACTTGGCATTCAACTTGCAAAACAATTACTTGAGCAAGGCGCTGGCGATTTACTGCGCGAGTTATACCGCGACTAAATATGTATTTTATCAACACGCGACCTCTGGATCGAGCCGATGAGCTAACACAAGCCTTAGCTGCGCAAGGCTTTCGGGTTGAGTGTCTGCCATTACTGGAACTGGTGGAGCAGCCCTTCGATGCGCATTTGAACGCGCTTTATCAAGACTTAACGCATGCGCAAGTGATCGTGGTGGTAAGCCCGACTGCGGTTGAAATTGGAATGCGCTATTTGCAGCGTGCAGGGCTCACCTTGCAGGATGTGGCACAGGCTGACTGGATTGCTGTAGGGCAGCAAACAGCACAAACATTGTCGCATTATGGTATTCAGGCGCACGTACCGACGATCGAAAGTTCTGAGGGGATGCTGCATCTCCCTGTTTTTGAAACTCAGAGCGCGCTCCATCGTGTGGCATTTTGGCGTGGTGAAGGCGGTCGGCAATTTATGATGCAACACTTGGCCGAGCAAGGGATTCAAATTCTCAATTTTGTTTTATATGATCGCCGCTGTCCTCTGGTTAGCAAACAGCAGATTGGCAATATTGCAGCCAAAATTAAAGAACAAAAACAAAGGGCTTGGGTATTAATCAGTAGTGAAGCCAGTTGGCTCAACTGGCTGGCACTGACCCAGTATGATACGCCATTCTTTGATCTATGCGATTACGTAGTCTTGGGCGAACGACTCGAACAAATATTAACGATCTATCAGAACCAGTCTTCACAGAGTTTTACTATCATACGTGTGGAGAATCTTAAGGCGGCAACGCTTTTGCGTCACTTACAGACATAATCAGGAACATTATGAGAAAAATTTTATCTGTCATTTTGATTTTAGCTTTAGGTTGGTTGGCCAAGCTAAGTTATGACATGTTTCAAATTTCTCAGCAGCTTCCGGTGCTTCAACAAAATTTACTCAAACTCGATCAAAATAATGCCAAGCTGAACGATCAACTGGTGGCTTTACAACGCCAGATCGTTACAGCACCTGAACAGCATTCGCCTTCATCGGCACCGGTTACAAATGCTGCTTTTACAGCAAATCCGGTTGTTTTGATCAAGCAACAGTTGGAGTTTGTCGAATTTGCATTGCAACAACAACAATATACATTGGCAGTTGAAAAGCTCAATGAACTGGATCAATCTTTAGGGCTATTTAATCTGGCACCTACACTCAAAGACAGTCTGCATGTGGCTTTGGCCCAAGACCGACAAACCATTCAGCAGGTAGTGAATGTTAAATCGGCACAGCGTGAACAATTTAATGCTTTAATTTCGCAAATGGACAAACTGCTACAACAAGCTGGACATCAGTCGCGTGTGGAGCTTGATCGTAGTGACACGACGTATTTCTGGCAAGGCTGGTTCCAGTTTGAGAAGGTTCAGCAGCCCTCAGCCAATCTTATGAATCGACAATTAGTTTTTAAAGAAGTTCAGTTGCGTTTGATTTTAGCCAAACAAGCACTTAATTTGGGGCAGGTCACTGAGTATCAAACCACTATCCAAACCATCATCGAGCAAATAGGCCAGCTACCCGATAAAAACAGCCAGCAATTAAAATCAAAATTTGAAAAACTCAAGCAGGTGCCCGTTGTTCCTGTACCTAAACTTGCCGCTTTAGCGCTGATCGGCTAGAAGGAAGCTGTATGAAAGGATTAATCTGGACCTATCTGATTGGTGCCTTGTTTGTTTTGGCGATACTGAGTGTTTTAAGTTATGGCTTTGGTGCCGGGTATGTGTATGTCTACTGGCGTGACTGGCAGCTACAAACAACTGTTTGGGCATCCATTTTTGTCATTGCCATATTAGGTTTTGTGTTGCAACTGCTCTGGATTAGCGTGAAGCGCTATTTAAGCCGTGAGCAACGTAAACTAGAAACGGTTTTTGATTTTAAAAACCTACATCCTTATGAACAACTTGGTGTCATCTGGCTGCTTGATGCTGCACAAGATCAACATGCATTTATCGATCGAATTTTTACCCAATCTGGTTTGTTAAAAGGCATTGTTGAATCCAAGCTGCTGTCTAGGCAAGGTCATTATACACAGGCACTCAACGCACTGAATCATACCGCGCCGATGGCATTTGAGCTGGCAGAGTTGCAACGTATCGAAATTTTTCTTGCTTTGCATGATACAGAAAAGGCTTTAACGCACCTCGAATTTCTTCAACAGCATCAGTTATCACCTTGGCTCAAAGATATTGAGCAGTCCTATCGCCAAAAGATTACAGAATACTGGGGACGTTTAGCCCTTCAGCAATCTTGGTTATATTTACGCTCGCTTCAATATGGGCATCTAGATGCACATACACGTGATCTTTGGTTGCAACAGGTATTAACTCAGTTTGAAGAGGCATCGGTAGATGATTTATATGCCTTACAGCAACGTTATTTAGAATTGGAACAAGAAATACAGACAAGGCCGTATAGTAGTAAGGTGCTCTGGCTAAAACTTTTATCACGCATGCCAGAAATGAGTATTCAGCATGAGCGTTTGGCATTGCATTTACTACGTGAACAGTTTGATCGGGACGTATTTTATTTATGGTTTCAGCAACAATTGTTAAAACAAGCACCAGATTATGCTGATATTGAAACTAAAATTGAAGAAATGGAACAGATATATTTAAGTCAGCCGATTTTAAGTTTTGCTAAATGGTATGTTTATGAAGCCACTGAGCGGCATGCGCAAGCAGATGCATTACTGACACTGTATCCAGACAATGTTTTAATGAGCTATTTAAGAATTAAAGCGAAAATTAAAGACAATGATGAGTTGGTTCAACAGCTCAATCTTATTTTTGAAAATGATGCAAATTTTATTCAATTTAAAATATGAGAAAAAAGATGAAGGAACTCAATCAACATCCTGTTATCCATGAGCAGGCGGTCGCGTGGGGCGACATGGACGCATTCGGTCACGTGAATAATGTGTTGTATTATCGTTATATCGAAAGTGCCCGGATTAAATATATGGACATTTTGGATTTTTTTGCAGCAGAGGTGTATACCGTTGTTGCCTCAAATCAGTGCAAATATTTAAAACCCGTATTTTATCCCGATACACTTAAAATTACGGCATCTATTGAAGAGATTCGGACCAGCGGTTTTAAAATGACGTATCAGATCTGGAGTACGACACAAAATACTTGGGTGGCCAGTGCTGAAGCCATTATGGTGGTAGTCGATAAAAACACCTTAAAAAAACAGGCTATTCCAAATAATATAAAAAACAAGATTATTGAGCTTGAAACTGTTGCTGGAAATACACCTACTGTTTTTTAATTGAGATCAATTAAGTCAAAATTAAGATTTGTATAAATAATGAAAGCGACGCTTTAATCATATTTATTTAAATAGATTCCTGTTTTAACATGAAGACATTGCTTGATTATTTAAACTAATCTAAATATTATGAGCTTAGATGTGATTTAAACAGTTAGCGTTATTGGTCTATTGTTAAAAAGTTTTAATAAACTTGGAGTTGGTTTAAATGAAACCAGATATTAGCGAATTATCCGTTGAAGATTTAAAGCGTTTGCAAGCAGAAGCTGAGCAACTTATTGCCTCTAAAAAAGATCAAGCAATTGAAGATGCGTATAACCAAATTTTAGAAGTTGCTGAAAGCGTGGGGTATAGCGTTGAGCAGTTACTTGAATACGGCGCGCAAAAACGTAAGAAAACAACACGTAAATCTGTAGAGCCACGCTATCGCAGCAAGAGCAATCCAGAAGAAACGTGGACTGGTCGTGGTAAACAACCGCGCTGGTTAGTCGCTGAGCTTGAAAAAGGTGCAAAATTAGAAGATTTCCTTATCTAATTTCATCATTCGGTCACCTTTGGCCAGTAAGCTCGATTAAACCAAGCATCTGCTTGGTTTTTTTATATAAGTGAATTGGCGATGATGGAAAAGTATGCATAATGTCGTAAAGAGAGGAAATTCCTCATCCATGGAAGACACTGTGCAGCGGTAATGACTGAATGAATAAAAAGTCGAAACAATTAAAATGGTGGATCTTTGCAGTCATTGTCTTTGGAGTATTTGTAATTTTACAGATTCCAGCCAACTGGTTAATTGCAAAATTTTCGAAAAACAACCAAGTCTTGAGTAATGTCTCAGGCAATATCTGGCAAGGTCAAGCCGACTGGCATAAAGATCAGCTAAAGGGTTCTGTGCACTGGACTGTCCGTCCGATGGATCTGTTTTTATTAAAGCTTGGCGCACACGTAGAAATTCATAGTGCCAATACTGTTTTAAATGGCAATGTCGGTTACGGTTTTGGGAAAAAATTCAGCATTCGAAATTTAAACGGCGAGATTGCACCCGACACCTTAAAAGCACTCGTCAATTGGCAATGGCCAAATAATAGTATCCAGCTTAAAGATGTCCAGTTGAATTATCAAAAAGCGCAAGGATTCAGCGCAGCATCTGGCAATATGCAATGGGCGGGTGGGCCTTTGGGGTATACCTTTGCCCAGCGCCAAGAGCGTATGAATATGCCATCGCTGCAAGGGACTGTATTGAATCAAGATAATCAACTTGAATTTGATATCCGTGATCAGCGTAATCAAAAAATGGTGAATTTATTGCTGGCACCCGACCTCATGCTTGATGTTCGTCTTACCCAGCGTTTTCTACTGAATGTACCCTCGTATAACGGTCAGGCCGGGCTTGATACCTATGTGATCAGTTCACGTCAGCCCCTGCTTAAAGGAGCGTCATAATGCTCAAGTCATGGGTGGAAACCATTCGGCAAAAACGGCTCGGTCAATTGGATCGCTTGGCACCTCTCATATTGGGGCTGTTGATTGTGTGGCTGTGCTGGAAGCTGGCAGCACTGTTCTGGCTAATTCTAGCCCCTCCACAGGCGATGCAGTTTGAGCGGGTTCAATTAGGATCACAACAAGCGCAAATTCCGAATATCAGCAGCTTTGCCCTGTTTAACGAGCCACAATTGTCGAATAATCCCAATGATCAGCAAAACTTTGAGTTACAGGGGGTGATGCTGGCGTATCCATCACGATTGTCTTCTGCTGTGATCAAGGGTAAAGACAGTGTGGATCGTTATCGTGTGGGTGAGGCAGTGGACAATAGCAGCTATCAACTCAGTGAAGTGTATTGGGATCATGTGGTCTTGAGTCAGCCCAACGGCACCACGCGTGAAATTCGGTTTAAAGGCATGGAAAATGGGCTGTATCAACCGATTCTGGGTACCACGACCACCCCTCAAAATGCTACATCCGTTCCTCCTGCAAGTAATACCGGTAGCTCTGGTTCGGGAGCCGCTTTGGGTCAGGCCATTCAGCAAATGCAGCAAAATCGTGAGCAATATTTGGAAAATATGGGCGTCAGCAGCACCGCCGATGGCTATGAGGTGACCGAACGGACACCCGCGGCTTTAAAAAATACATTGGGCTTAAGGGCTGGAGATCGTATATTGTCTGTCAATGGTCAACGTGTTGGACAAGGACAAAACGATGTTCAATTGCTAGAACAGGCGCGACGTGATGGACAAGTGAAAATAGAAATAAAACGTGGTGATCAAGTGATGACCGTACAACAAAGTTTTAAGTGATATCAGATGGTCACCATAATTTTAGGAAAAATAACCCGCTATGGCTTTATTTAATCATCGTCCCATTTGGGCTTTAGTTGCAGCCGCTCCGGTGATGGCTGTGATCAGTACAAGCACGTATGCACAAACATGGAAAATTAATTTACGCGATGCCGATTTAACGGCTTTTATCAATGAAGTGGCGGATATCACGGGTAAAAATTTTGCAGTTGATCCACGTGTTCGAGGCAACGTCACGGTCATTTCCAACAAGCCATTAACGCGTGATGAAGTCTATGATTTATTTCTGGGTGTACTGAACGTCAATGGCGTGGTGGCGATTCCTTCTGGTAATACCATCAAACTGGTGCCAGACAGCAACGTTAAAAATGCAGGTTTACCTTACGATATGCGCAATCGCGCCCGTGGAGACCAAGTGGTCACGCGGGTTATTTGGGTAGAAAACACCAATCCAAACGATCTGATTCCGGCGTTGCGGCCTTTGATGCCTCAATTTGCCAGTCTTGCTGCCGTGCCGGGCACAAATGCACTAATTGTCTCAGATCGGGCGGCAAACATTGCACAACTCGAAACCATTATTCGTAACCTCGATGGTACGGGACAAAATGATGTCGAGGCCATTACCCTGCAAAATAGCCAAGCTGAAGAAATGGTGGGGCTACTTGAGTCAATCAGTTCAACAGGCGCTTCAAAAGATGTGACTGGTTCACGTGTCAGAATTATTGCTGATGCCCGCACCAACCGGATTTTGATCAAAGGGGATACCGGAACGCGTAAGCGAATCCGCAACATGATTGAAACCTTAGATGTACCCTCAGCAGATCGCTTGGGTGGATTGAAGGTATTTCGTCTCAAATATGCCAGTGCCAAGAACCTGGCAGAAATTTTACAAGGGCTGGTCAGTGGTCAGGCCGTAAATAGCTCGCAAAGTAAAACTGGGAGTAACTCAGGTTCATCTTCTTCCACTGGTCTCAATAGCCTCATTGGTGGAAGTGCATCGCAGAGTAATACCACGGGCAGCAATAACGCTACATCTGGTTCATCCATTAATCTCAATAGCAGTAATAATGCGAACAATCAAAACAGCATCACCAGTTTTAACAATAATGGTGTCAGTATTATTGCCGACAGTGCACAAAATGCTTTGGTGGTCAAAGCAGAACCACAATTGATGCGCGAAATTGAATCGGCGATTCAGCAACTCGATATTCGCCGTGAACAAGTCTTGATTGAAGCAGCCATTATTGAGGTGTCGGGGGACGATGCCGATCAACTCGGGATTCAGTGGGCGCTGGGTGATTTAAGCAGTGGTATTGGCTTGATCAGTTTTAGCAACGTAGGCGCGAGCCTAGCTTCAATTGCGGCAGGTTATTTGTCTAATGGCTCTACAGGTGCTGCATCTGCGATTGCCAGTGGTTCAAATGGTGGCAATGGTGCGACCTTGGCATTGGGTAATTTTAGTAACTCACGAAAAGCCTATGGTGCGCTCATTCAGGCACTTAAGACCAATACCAAATCTAATTTGCTTTCTACACCATCGATTGTCACGATGGACAACGAAGAAGCCTATATTGTGGTGGGGCAGAATGTTCCATTTGTGACGGGGTCGGTCTCAACAACTTCAACGGGTGTGGCCAATCCCTACACCACGGTAGAGCGTAAAGATGTGGGTGTCACGCTCAAGGTGATTCCGCACATTGGTGAAAACGGCACGGTGCGTCTGGAAGTCGAGCAAGAAGTTTCTGCTGTGCAAGACAAGGGTCAAGCCACCGATCTGATTACCAGCAAACGTGCCATCAAAACATCAGTTTTGGCAGAACACGGCCAGACTGTGGTCTTAGGTGGCCTCATTTCGGATAACCGCACGTTGTCGCGTCAAGGTTTGCCGGGTTTAAGCAGTATTCCCTACGTTGGGCGTTTGTTCCGTGCAGATTCAAATAGCAACGAAAAACGTAATCTGCTGGTGTTTATTCACCCAACCATTGTGGGCGATGCCAATGATGTGCGCCGGATTTCGCAGCAGCGCTACAATCAGCTTTACAGTTTACAGCTCTCTATGGATAAAAATGGCAACTTCGCTAAATTGCCAGAAAATCTAGAACAGCTCTACCAACAACCTGCCGCGCCTGTCGCTGCGATTCCGAGCACTCCTTATCAGCAGGTTCCCGTCACAACGGTCACCACGCCAGTGGCAACAGTACGCCCAAGTTCACCCGTTGTGCGTAAGGGGACTTCTTATGCCTTACCCATACAGCCGACTGTAAAAACCCAGTCCTTGAGTGAGCCAGAAGTAGAGCGAACCAGAAATACAGTGACCACCACCACCTTGCGACCTGTGTCATAACGGCAGGCGACGAAGACATGAAGCATGTTATGATGATCACAAATCACGATAAGAGACAGACTTAAGATGATGACGTGGAAATTACAAGCCATTACAGGTGAATTTACAGGACAGGAAATTGCGATTGAGCAGGACATGCTGGTGGGTCGCCATCAGGATGCCGGTTTGGTTTTGCAAGCGGCCGAAGTATCGCGTAAACATGCAGCGCTACTGCTGCAAAACGATCAACTTTGGGTGCAAGATCTAAAATCATCCAATGGTACTTTTGTGAATGACGTGCGTATCGAGGGCGAAGTACAGCTTCACGATGCCGATATTGTTCAGTTTGCCAGTCTTAAATTTGCAGTGTTGGCACCAGCAAAACCACAACTTGAGCGAGAGGCGTTGCCTGAGGTTGAGCTTGAACCGGTTCATCATTCGGTGGAACAGCCAAATGTTAATGCGCATCAGACACAGCCCGTCGATGCAGGTATGCCAACTTTAACCGAACGTGATACCGGTGCTGAAGTGAGCCGTGAAGGTATGCCGCAAAACGTTGCTGTACCAAAACCTGCGCCAATTCCGGACGGCGTGGTGGTGAATGCAACACCAGATCCGAAACCTGTGGCCATTGAGCAACCAGTTTCGTCGGTAGAAAAAGAAATTGAACAACGTAAAAATGCCTCTGTGGGTTTTATGACCATCGTGGTGTTGATTATTCTTGCAGTGATGGCGTGGGTATTTTTAAAGTAAGCATGCCCGATCAATCGTAAGGTCACTCAAGGCATGCCAAACGCATGCCTTTTGGTTTTTAGCAGACAGGTAAAATATGAGTGTAGTGCAATTAGAGCGTCGTCAATTGGTATTGTTTGATCTAGATGGAACCTTGGTCGATACCGCATCCGATATGTATCGTGCCATGAACATCACCTTGCGTGATCTTGGCTGGCCGGAAGTGAGTGAGAAACAAATTCGTCAGTGGGTTGGACAGGGCACAGGCAAACTCTGTGATGCGGTGCTGACTTTTTTATTTCAGCAGATCGATCCTGAGCGTCATCAGCAGCTTCTGGCGCACTACCTGCATGTCTATGCCCAAGAGTTATGTGTGACCAGTCGGCTATTTGATGGCGTTGAAGCATTTTTACAATATTGTCAGGCACAGCACATTTGTATGGCATGTGTCACCAACAAACCAGAGGCACTTGCGCGCAAGTTGCTTGAAGAACTAGACATTGCGCATTATTTCGATCTGGTGGTGGGAGGGGATAGTTTGCCAGTTCGCAAGCCCGATCCATTACCCCTTCTACATAGTGCTGCACAATTTAATGTCGAGCCTCACGCAACACTCATGATTGGCGACTCTAAAAATGATGTGGAAGCAGCACGTCGCGCGGGTATCGATTGTATTGTGGTCAGCTATGGCTATAATCATGGAGAAAATATTTACGACAGTCAGCCACAACAGGTGGTGGACCGTTTAGATCAACTGATTTAGTAATACAGGGGTGGGGCATGTATCAGCGCATGGTGTTTCGATGGCGATAATCGCGTCTTTAATCACTTTTATCGGGCTTCACTTAAAACCATTGAGATAACATCATGACAACACACATTCAGTTTGAACAACTTAAAGCTGCTGGCTACAACACGATTCCCGTGTATCGACAACGTTTGGCCGATACCGATACGCCACTGTCGGTCTTTGCGCGTTTGCGCGATCATACTCAAGCATATTTGTTTGAGTCGGTAGAGGGAGGTGAAAACTGGGCGCGCTACTCCATTATTGGGCTGGGAGAATCTACGGTTTTTTCCTGTAATGCAGGGCAGTTGACCATTAAAAATCCACAAGGTCAGATTTCTACTCAACCATGCACAGATCCGTTTACCTATATTCGCGAGTACCAGCAACAGTTTAAGGTTCCACCGCACGCACTCACACCAGAACTCCCGCAATTTTCTGGGGGCTTGGTGGGCTACTTTGGTTACGATGCGGTGCGTTATATCGAGCCGCGCCTGAATAACGTACCAGAGGCTGATCCAGTTGGATTACCTGATATCTGGATGATGCTTTCCAAGACCGTAATTATTTTTGACAATCTCAAAGACACACTGTTTCTAATTGTGCATGCCGATACTGCACATGAAGATGCTTTTACACAGGCACAACATCAACTCGACAGCCTTGAGCAGTTACTGGCGACACCGGTGAGCCTGCAGGCAAAACCGCATACGCCGCCGCACTTCGAATCGCTCACTGGCAAAGACAACTTCTTGGCATCGATTGAAACGGTGAAAGAATATATCCGTGCTGGGGATGTCATGCAGGTAGTTCCGGGTCATCGTATGGTATCGGATTTTGATGGGGATCCTTTACAGGTTTACCGTGCGCTGCGTCATCTTAATCCATCGCCGTATCTTTTTTTGGTGCAGGGACAGACCTTAACCGATCAGACACCGTTTCATATTGTGGGTTCTTCACCAGAGATTCTATCGCGTCTGGAAGATGGGATTGCCACAGTACGACCACTGGCCGGTACCCGACCACGTGGCAAGACCAAAGAAGAAGATCTGGCGCTGGAAAAAGAGCTCTTGGCCGATGAGAAAGAAATTGCAGAGCACTTGATGCTGATCGATCTTGGGCGTAACGATGTGGGCCGTGTATCCAAGATTGGTAAAGTACAAGTGACGGACCGGATGGTGATCGAACGCTATTCACATGTCATGCATATTGTCTCGAATGTGCAGGGTGAAGTCCGTGACGATATCGATGCGTTAGATGTCTTTAAGGCAACTTTCCCTGCGGGCACCCTTTCCGGTGCACCAAAAATTCGTGCGATGGAAATTATCGACGAAGTAGAACCGGTTAAACGCGGTATTTTTGGTGGCGCAGTCGGTTATTTAGGCTGGCATGGTGAAATGGACATGTCGATTGCGATCCGCACATGTGTCATTCGTGAAAATAAGGTGTATGTACAGGCGGGGGCAGGGCTTGTAGCAGACTCAAATCCTGAATCTGAGTGGAATGAAACCCAAATAAAAGCTCGCGCAGTGATCAAAGCGGTTGAATTATCGTCAAACGGATTGATTTTATGAGTTTTTAGCGGTTTTTTTTAAAAAACCGCTTGCATCGTTTGTGAGTTTTGCTAAACTGCACACCGTTCCGATACGAAACGTACGAAACACTAAGAAGCGCCGGCATAGCTCAGTTGGTAGAGCAACTGACTTGTAATCAGTAGGTCCACAGTTCGAATCCGTGTGCCGGCACCATCTTAAAGTGGTTCAATGTTGAAGTAAAGAACTTACACTGAAAGTTAAGTGTGATATTGGTGAGATTCCCGAGCGGTCAAAGGGGGCGGACTGTAACTCCGCTACGAAAGTTTCGAAGGTTCGAATCCTTCTCTCACCACCAACTAACTTCGATTGAAGTGGTAAATGTACCAACGCTGTGCGGGAGTAACTCAGTTGGTAGAGTGGCAGCCTTCCAAGCTGCATGTCGCGAGTTCGATCCTCGTCTCCCGCTCCATCGAAGGATTATCGCTCTTATAGCTCAGTGGTAGAGCACTCCCTTGGTAAGGGAGAGGTCTCGAGTTCAAATCTCGATAAGAGCTCCAGATACAGTTTGGTAGAGTAAAATCTACAAAGATTTCAAAAAGCAGGCTAATTAGTCTGCTTTTAAAGTATTGGGCGTCTGTTTTTTTAGACTAATGTCGATGTGCTGAGTAGCTTCGATGCCTTTTGTAGCCTCTTGTAGCTTGCTTTCGACGTAAACGAGGAAGATCATCATGGCTAAAGCCAAGTTTGAACGTAATAAGCCGCACGTAAACGTGGGCACAATTGGTCACGTTGACCATGGTAAAACAACTCTTACTGCTGCGATCGCAACTATCTGTGC
>NZ_JASCAJ010000018.1:0-95020 GCF_029967895.1 Acinetobacter sp. V89_7 | reverse complement strand
TGCATCACCGCCGATGGATGTGCATTCTACACCATCTCCATTCCTTTACAACCCCTTTCGCCTTTCTTTTTTTTCAAACGGACAGTTTTTGTTCTTTTTTGCTTTTTTTATGCCTTTTTTAAAGTTTTTTTGCTTTAATAGTAGCTATAAGGAAACTGTTAAATAAAAATGATCTTATTTAAAATCATATAAGCTTTCACCTTCGAGATGGTGGTTAAGGAATTCTATGCATTATTCAAAACTTTTTTTTGCTGGTCTCTTGTCGGCAGGTCTATCTGGTTATGTGTTTGCCCAAGACACCGCGGAGCAAAATACTAATGCCAACGCTGTGGCTTCTGACAGTATGCAAGCCGATGTAGAACCCTCTACGCAATCATCAACTCACTTTCAATCTTTACGTAATCTCAAGTCTGAATTAAAAAATGTTAAAGCCAGTGACTTTAAGGTAAATGCAAAAGCATCTCAGCCCGATGAAGTGAAGGATCCTTTACAGCCCTTAAACCGTCAGTTTTATGCTTTTAATGATTATTTAGATCGTAATGTAATCCGCCCTGTGGCCGTACAATATGTGGCTAAAACACCTGAAGATGTGAGAGGTTCATATCGTCAGTTTAGAAAAAACCTAGGCGAACCTTGGAATGCAGTCAATCAGCTAATTCAAGGCAGACCAACCCGTGCGGCAAAAACATTAGGACGTTTTACAATTAACACCTTAACTACGCTTGGTCTGGCAGACCCTGCACGTCGACTTGGACTACCACCTGAAGAAGAAAGCTTTGGCGTCACGCTGGGTTATTATGGTGTTCCGTCTGGTCCATTCTTAATGTTGCCGTTTTTTGGGCCAAGTACATTACGTGATACTGTTGGCTTAGCAGCAGACAGTCAGGCTCGTCCACAAAAATATATTATGGACGATCAAGATGGTTTGTATTGGTCTACTAACGTGCTGCAAGCAATTGACACACGTGCTCAAGTGCTCGATATCGAACAAATTTTACAAGGTGATAAGTACGCTCTAATTCGCGACTTGTATTTGCAACGTAAAAATTTCCAGATTGCAGAGAAGAAAGGAAACTCGTCTGAACAAATTAATTTTGTGGATACCGATGATGACGGGTCAGACGACAGCGACACACCACAACCCTAACGTTATTTCCAATAAGAAGATTGCTATCTGGATGTGACATCTTCTAGCAATCTTTTGTTTTCTATAGTACATCTACTACTATGGTAAATACGGTTTTCTTGTAAAGGCAGTGTTCAATCCTCTATGTATCTCATTCAACCGACTCGTTCTATTTATAATTTAGACGAAACGCTTCAGGCGTTGCCCGATCTACAAGTGATTCACATAGAAGATATCGACCTTTACGATCCAACGATTATCGCGATTGCTGATGTGCAGGATTATCTACACTATCAGTGGTCGTTACCAACGATTGTACTTGGATTTGAACATGAAGGTGCCGCGCTTTCACAAGCATGGGAAATGGGTGCCTTAGCAGGCTGGATCTGGGGAAGTCTGCCTAAAAACTCGAATGAAGCATTATTGAAAATTGATGCCAAATATAAACGTAACCAAGACAGTCGTGATCTGCCCGCTGCTGCTGAATTACAAAAAAAATTACTTCCCAATCCAATTGACTTACTAGATTACAAGATTGAAGCTTTTTTTCAGCCTTCTGCGTATTTGTCTGGAGACTGGTACGATTACTGGAAGCTCAATGACAAAGAAGTCTTGTTTTATTTGGCCGACGTTTCAGGCCATGGTGTGACCAGCAGTCTACTGACTTCTTGGATGGCTGCATTTCACGGCCGCTCAAAAACACCTCGTCAATTGCTGAAAAAACTAAATGGAATGCTGTTACAAGAGAATATCGAAAAACATATTACGATTGTGGCGGGTATTTTAAATCTGCAAACGCATCAAATTCGCTGGTCAAGTGCTGGTCATTATCCACCGCCGATTATTTTTGAACCCGATCAACCACCAAAAATTTTAACCACCAGTAGTTTCCCTTTAGGGCTGACTGATGAGCTGGATTTTGAAGAACATGAATGTACATTAAGTCGTCATACACGTTTTATTGTTTGCTCGGACGGTGCACTTGAGCCTTTTGATGGTGGATTGAATGAACAGTTTTCCCAACTCCTCGATCATTTGCAAAAACAATCATTCAAAGCACCCGATCATGTTGCAGACGACATTGCTATTTTAAGCTTATGTAGAATGAATTAATTTAAAAAACAATAGGTTAATTCTTTTGAAATCATTATGCGACTGTCAAGCACTTGAGTATCGATTCACCCTATGTGATAATTTTGCTATCCTTCTCTGAAAATGGCATTTATATGTCAACAGGTCATGTTGAATATGCAAGTTTAGATGGAACGCATATTTTCAAACTTATTGGTGAAGTGCGTGCTCAATCTTGCATCAGTCTTGATAAACTTTTAAACCGAATTGAACAGCAGAAAAATGTCGTTGGTGCGATCGTAGATCTTACCCGAACGACATTTATTGACAGTACAGTTCTCGGCATTCTGGCAAAGCTAGGTCTTAAACTTAAGCAAACGCACCACATTCAGGCAGTTATGCTGTCGACCAACCCAGATATTAGTACCTTGGCCAACAGCATGGGGCTTGGGCAGGTTTTTGTCATCTTGAATTATTGCGGCGATCCAAACGTATGCACGTTGGAACTCACCGAAGAACATATCACTCATAATGCCATGTTGACCACGGTATTAGATGCGCACAAAACCCTAATGCGACTCAATGAAAACAATCAAAATATGTTTGAGCCGCTTGTGAAACAACTACAAAAAGAACAAGATACTCTGGATCAGGCCTGCACCAAGCAAAATGCTTGACGCCTAAACGGACTTATACCTCATGACTTTTCTTTCTGTTGCACAAATGAATTCTCAAAACGATATTGGAGCAAATTTCTGTATCGTTGAATCTCTGATTGAGGAAAGTAAAGCCAAACAGGCTGAGTTAATTGTTTTTCCGGAAAATTTCATTTGTTTTGCTGCCGGCAAACAACGTGAAACTGCTGCTCAATTTGAATCGATACAAGCCCAGTTGGAAGAACTGGCTCATCGACACAACATCTGGATTGTTGCAGGTACATTACCCTGTCCGTTTCGCCCAGATGGTAGTGTGATTCGGGATGGTCGTGTCAGAACGTCAAGCTTATGTATTAGCCCCGAAGGTACAGAAGCTCGCTACGACAAAATTCATCTATTTGATGTTCAGGTTGGCGACGCGGTGGGTGGTTATCAGGAGTCAAAGTTTTTTGAACCGGGTGATCAGCCTGTTGTCGTCAATACACCATTTGGACATATTGGTTTAATGGTGTGCTATGACTTACGTTTCCCCGAACTTGCATTAAGTTTACGTGCCCAAAATGCACAGATATTAACTGCACCTGCTGCATTTACCTATACCACGGGTCAGATGCATTGGCAGCTCTTGTTGCAAGCACGTGCAATGGATACACAATGCCATGTACTCGGTGCCGCGCAACAAGGCTGGCATGGTGAAAAACGTCAAACTTGGGGACACACTGCTGCGGCGAATAGTCGCGGACAACTGCTGGATATTATTCAAAACGATGGTGCAGGATTAATCACAGTTGATTTTGACAGTGCTGAGCAGCAGCAGATTCGTGAATCAATGCCCTTAATGCAGCATCGCAAGCTCATCCAGTTTTAATTCATTTCTATTTCTTTCTAAGCCATCGCTTGACTGGTCGTTATAGCGAAAACAAGGCTATACTTGAGACTTGCCAAATGACTCATGAGGCCTTTATGCAGCAAGACAGTTCTATTTTACATCTTGATAATCAATTGTGTTTTTTGATTTATTCAACCAATTTGGCGCTGCATCAGCTATATCGTAAGTTACTGGCCCCCCTCGGACTCACCTACCCACAGTATTTGGTCATGCTGGTGCTTTGGGAAAAGGATCATATAACGGTATCGGATATTGGTGCACAATTGTTTTTAGAATCGTCTACCCTGACACCCCTGTTAAAAAAACTCGAATCGTTACAACTCCTCACACGCCAGCGATCAAAGCGCGATGAGCGTCAAGTGATTATTTCACTCACAGATCAAGGCGCACAGCTTAAATCACAGGCGCTAGACATTCCGCATCAGCTCGCCCAAGCCAGTGCATGTGATTTAGATGAATTAATGCAGCTTAAGTCTCAGCTCGAAGCACTTCGTACAAATATCAGCAAATAAATGCATTTGATTACAAAAAAACCTCTTGCACACCTATTTATATCGTGTACGATATATTTGTACACAAATTAAAGGTGGTTTTAAAATGTCATTAGAAAAAGTTGTATACACAGCACACGCTAAAGCAACCGGTGGCCGTGATGGTCGAGCAACATCTTCAGACAATATCTTGGATGTAAAACTGACCGTGCCTAAAGAAATGGGCGGTGCAGGTGGTGGTACCAACCCAGAACAACTTTTTGCAGCTGGCTACTCTGCATGTTTCCTTGGTGCCATGAAGTTTGTTGCCAACCGTGACAAATTCAATATTCCAAAAGACGCTTCAGTTGAAGGCGACGTTGGTATTGGTCCAATCCCAACTGGATTTGGTATTGAAGTCAAACTTCATGTTCACTTGCCAGGCATGGACGCAGATGAAGCGAAAAAACTGGTCGATGCTGCGCATATTGTCTGCCCATACTCAAATGCAACACGTAATAACATTGATGTCGATTTCAATATTGTTACCGATGCTTAATTGATTGAGCAGTTTGTAAAAAAGCACCTCCATTGAGGTGCTTTTTTTATTCTTCAGCTTGATTGGTCACACGAAGTACTTCTTCGAGTGTGGTTTTACCCGCCAGTACTTTTTTGAGCCCGTCGTCTCGGATTGAACCTGCGCTACGACGCGCATAGGCTTCTAGTTCAAATTCGGCAGCATTGCCATGTATTAGACGACGGATATGTTCATCGATAGGGACAATTTCATAAATGGCTGTTCGACCAGTAAATCCAAGATAGGAGCAATGTTCACACCCTTGAGCTTCTGGTAATTGAAGATGTGTTCGATCAGATTGTACGTTTTGAAAAATTTGCCGTTCGAAGTCGTCTGCCTCGCGCCATGAAGCGCAGTGCGAACATAAAGTTCGAACCAGTCGCTGTGCAATCACACCAATTAATGAACTCGACAATAAAAAGGGTTCAATTCCCATATCTTTTAAACGTGTCACGGCGCCAATGGCCGTATTGGTGTGCAAGGTAGATAAAACCAAGTGACCCGTCAGTGAGGCTTGAACTGCAATTTCAGCCGTTTCAAGATCACGAATCTCACCGACCATGACCACGTCTGGATCTTGCCGTAACATGGCCTTTAAGGCACGCGCGAATGTCATGTCGACTTTATTGTTCACCTGCGTCTGACCAATCCCCTCTAGCTGATATTCGATTGGATCTTCAGCCGTTAGAATGTTTCGAGTATTGTCATTTAAATCAGATAGAGCCGCGTAAAGTGTCGTGGTTTTTCCTGAACCTGTAGGCCCCGTGACCAAAATAATCCCATGTGGACGATGGACCAAATAATCCAGACGCTCATAATCTTCGGGCATCAACCCCAAATGCGTCATATTTAAACGACCGGCCTGCTTATCGAGCAATCGCATCACTACCCGCTCACCATGCGATGACGGTAAAGTCGAGACACGCACATCGACTTCACGGCCAGCCAAACGCAAAGAAATACGGCCATCTTGAGGTATGCGTTTTTCAGCAATATCCAGCTTAGCCATTACCTTAATCCGTGACACCAACAGTGGTGCCAGTTCACGGCGCGGCTGCACAATTTCACGTAATTGACCATCGACACGCAACCGCACGGAAAGCTTTTTCTCAAATGCCTCAATATGAATATCCGATGCATTGACGCGAATTGCTTCTGACAGTAAGGCATTGATCAGACGAACAATCGGAGCATCATCCTCCTGATCCATCAAATCTTCTGCTTCGGGTACTTGGTCTGCCAGACTCAATAAGTCAGGATGATCTTCTAGCCCTGCAGCGACCTGCTGCGACTCTCCACGATCTCCAGCATAGCTAGAACTGAGCAAGGCATTAAACTTTTGCTCGTCACAGAGTTCATATTGTGCCGCCCTGCCCACGATTCGGCGTGCTTCTTGTAATGCAATCCATGCGGTTGTTTGTTTTCGAACAATAAAAACCTGATCACCGTCGTATCTCAACAAGACACCATGACGTTTTGCAAAACTATAAGGAATTTGTATTTGTTTGAGTATTTGCATCACAAATTTATAATGATCATAAAGATAGTTTTGAGTGTACTCTAAGCGTATGACAGCGTGAAGTCCGTTTTAGATAAACTCAGCAGAGGATTTTTTCGACTTGACTCAACAACATGACCTTCAAGAGCTTGCATCCCCACATTTAAAATGGTGGGGCGAGCATACATTTGAATTACACCAAGTCAAAGCTTGGCAATTTGGTTCTCTGCTTTTTCGATTGACGCGTGGGATCAATGAATGGCGGCTAGAATATCATCGTCCGCAATATCAATACGATTACGAACAAAACTGGCATTCAATTACCGATACCAATTTTGCCTGCCCACAGCCGCGTAAAATTGAACGCTACATGTTTAAAAAAACCCATGAAACCTTTCAGCTAATGCCACGCCTTGCAGATCGTTCTGTGGTGATTAAGCCAGTCGATCCTATTTATATTCCGGCAGGCCAGCGCGGTACTTTATATATCAGTACGCCACTTTGGATCGCAGGATTTGTCGAGGGTCAGCGCGAACCATTGTTTGATCTTCCGGTGATTCAGCCTAAAGATACTTGGTTTGGCCCAGATCGTCGTAATGGTGAAATCTGTTATGCCACCGCAGTAGATGGGCGTACCGATATCAACCAACTCAAGCCACGCGCCTTTCGTGCCGTAACCCCTGTCGAATTCCACAACACCAGCAGTCAGCAATTGCGATTTGACCGGATGAATGTCCCCGTGGCTGCATTGCCTCTGTTTTACAGTGAAAGTACACAGCGCTTATGGACCTCACAAATTAAAGTTTTGCATGAAGGCTACGACAAGCCACCGCGTATTCGGATTGAAAACCGGACGCCACCTTTGGCCGGTGAAGTCATTTATGTACATCCACCGCGTTCACCAGGTGGTGCATTGTTTAATATGTTTGATTCATTTTTCTAGGACGTAGTATGGCTGATTCCAATATCCCCAAAGATGTTGCCGTGAGTCTTAAAGGGATTTTTACCAATATCAATCTGGACCGTCTGAGCGAATTGCTGGTTGCACTGGTACTGTGTTTAATCGGGTTTATCATTGCCCGACTGGTCTCGAATACCTTTATTCGTACCATTGGGCATCGTTTTAATGCCCATCAAAGCATGGTGTGGCGACGCGGGATTTTTTATTTTATTTTCTTAATCTTTGTGATGGCCAGCCTAAAAGAAGCGGGCTTTAAGCTCAGTGTATTTTTAGGCGCAGCAGGGATTCTTACCGTAGCGCTGGGTTTTGCCTCGCAAACTTCGGCCAGTAACTTGATTAGTGGACTATTCCTGATTGGTGAAGGCTCTTTTGAGGTAGGTGACACCATTCAGATTACGCTGATACGTGGTCAAACCATTGAAGGCGAAGTCATTTCAATCGATTTGCTGTCGGTCAAACTGCTCACCTTAGATAATGTATATGTACGTTTGCCAAACGAGCAACTGATTCGTGCACCCGTAATGAATCTGTCAAAGTATCCGATTCGACGAATTCCCATTACACTAGCCATCAACTTCCAAGAAGACATCATGAAAGTTCGCAAGGTATTGTTGGATGTGGCATCTAAATACCCATTGGCTCTAGATGAACCGAAACCTGAGGTGACCGTTACCGCTTTTCGTGAATCTTCAATCGAGCTTTTATTTACCGTATGGTGCAGGCAGGAATTTTTCTTAAAATCACGTGATGAATTGCAAGAACGCATCCGCAATGGCTTTTTAGAAAACCAAATTGAAATTCCAGTACCGAAGATGGGCTTTGTTGATCGCCCGCCCATTAGCGCGCTAAACGAAGATGAAATTGATCAATATGCCAATAAAGAGTCACTTAAGCGTGAACCTAAAGCTTAAATCCCATTAACTACAATATTCACTAGGATGTGTAACCATACAACTAGGTGACACATCCATCTCAATTTTGTATTCCAATGATGAAATAGCAGAAGATGAATCAGAAGGCATCGGAAAGCCATGAAATGCCCACATCAACAGATACAAGCATCCTAAAATCATCACGACAAAAAATAGAATTTTTAAGCTATTTATGATCATCGGTTTTTTTCTCTATATCCCTATTCTCAATAGGCGGTAAAGGCGCCAGATAAGCAATGACCAGCATCACACCTCCAGCACCAATAAACGAAACCACTCGAGTTAAGGTGCCACTTTGTGACAAATCCAGACTGACCAGTTTGATCACCACAATTCCCAGTAAGGCTGCACCGACAAACCAGATCTGACGAATGTGTCTTTGGCTGGAAAAAGTCATCAACACAAAGGCCAAAATGACCCACAGCAAAGTCAGGCTCAGTTGTACTGCACCATTCGACCAGATCAATATCCCCCAAAGCGGTGTTCCCAGATAAACATGTAATGCACGCACCACGATACTACTGAGTACCAAAAGAGCCATTAAAATGCTTATGACTTTACTCGCCCACTCTAAGCCATGCTGTTGAGGCAAAAATTCTTTTCGGTAAATTGCCCAGAGTAAAGCCATCAGTACCATCAATGACAATCCATCTACCGGATTCAACACAGGCAATAGATACGCGGTAAATGGCGCTTGCTGCAAACTCACCACAATGAGCCAAATCCAAGTGATGCCCCATACCGCAGGATACTGCATTACACCTGAAGTACCCCGAGACATACAGACCATTGCATACACCATCGGAGCGAGTGCCAAAGATAAAATAGCTTCTGCTGGCCACAGCACTGGACCGAGTGCTGCAAGTGCTGACCAGACCACCGAAGCAGCAACATGCTGCATGATTAAGGAAGCGTCAGCGTAACGCGTGGTACGTAAAAACAACAACAACACGAACCCTTGTGCCACCACAAAATTCAACTGCTGAATCAAGTTCAGCCATTTAAAACTTGCAAACAAACCATAGTTAACCAGTTCTACGTAGCTGAGTAACAGTAAGACCGTAGCTAAAATGAGTTCTGCCGTATGGCTAGTATTTTGTTTTCTGGCCGCGACAAAACGAGCAAATCCAAACAACAACAGCGCGCTGATCGCTAAATATGGACTTAAACCACTCGATTGCCATGCCAAGGCGTGTACACCAGCCAATGCGCCAGCGTAAAGCCCCAAAGCCAAAAAGAGACTGGCCAAAATAGGCGGTTGTTTTTGCTGCTCGGCAAATTGAAACAAAAAGTAGGCAGCAACAAACTGGGCAATTGCATAAATGGTGGTGCTTAACGTCGGAAATCCCTGAACAGACCAAAACTGATCAAATAGTGCCAAAGAACTTAAAAATACCAAAACACAACCTAAATAACGACTAACTGAATAACGCTCAGTCACGCCCCACACAATCAGTGCAGCCCCCTGCACCACCCAACCTACAGCACTCCAGTGCGCACCTTTCCAGAGTGGAAAAATTAAAGAAATAAAGGCCACTGCCAAGATAAAAAAGCTTTTGGCCAGTACCGACAATTCTGATTGTTTTTGCTTGATCCACCACGCGAGTCCGCTATAGGTCACACCGAGTGCCAGTGCTCCCAATGTCAGTGCCGTACTTGACTGCTGCATCAAGACCGCATGCATTGAAAAACCCAGAATAGGCACACTAAATATCAGCCCTACATCTATTAACGGCGGCAACACAAACTGGTTGTGTGCTTTAAGGCTTAGATATTCTTTTTTAATTAATTGACTATAACGTATGCTTAGCCAGATAAATAATCCGATATGCAGCCAGAGAATTTGATCTAAAACCGCATATTGCTCGGGCTTGGCATATATACTGATATAACTTCCCGCAATCAGACCCGTGGCCACAAAAGCCAATTGATGAAGCAGCTTCCATGGTTTGACAAAATTAATCGCCGCAACCGCAAGGTTGATGATCAAATAATAACTGAGTAAAAACACACTCTCTGGGTGGTACTGTGGAATCAAAAGAGGCGCAAGATAGGCCATCGACAGTGCCAGTATCGATAAATACAGTGCATTTTGAAAGAGGCTGAGGGCAATCGTGATTAGCAGTAAGACTGCGAAACACAGGCTAGCGGTCATCAGCTCTTTAATAACCTCAAAGTGATGCGCAAATACCAAGGTTAAGAAAATGATGGCAAGGCCTGCACCTTGTAAAGCCACTGCAAACAGTGCATTTTTATGACGCAAGTAAAATCCAAGCACTGTCGCCGCACCGCCCGTTAGTGCAATGACCAGCAATTTCACACTCAAACTTAATTGCCAGTGCTCACTGGCAAAACGAAGCAACAGCACGACCCCGATCATCAGCACCACAATCGCGACACGCAAAATTGGATTACCGTGCAATAACCAGTGTTGAACAGGCTGCCACCATGTTGCTGCATTTGAAGTTTTGGTCTGAGCTAATACTGCATTAGTCGATGGCGCGACTTCAGATAAAAATACATTCTGCGGCTGTAGCGTATGTTGTGACTGCGCATCCTGAATGGGATGCGCCGAGGTCGAGAGTACAGATGAAGAAGATGAAATTGATGGATCGGTCTTTAGGCGATCGAACGCTGTATCAGAAACCTGACGATCTGTGTGCTGTGTGGATGTGAGAGATTCAATATGATTTAAACGCTCCCTCAGAGCATTAAACATCTGCAACAAGCTCCACAGTCCGATCACGGCACCAAGGATTGGCATCCATACAACGCCAATAAACCCACCGATCAGTGCGATCAATACACCCAGCCAAACACCAGACTGCCAACCACGCATAGATGTGACTGAAAAGGCAACCGCATGGTGCTGCTCAAGCTGCTGAAGGCGTTTGTCTAAACGATTGAGATAATACATCAGCACAAACAGCATCAATGTACCCAGCACAACCGCTAGATTTGCCGCGTGAAGTACATAGCTCATCACTGTGCCCACGCCCAGCATAAGCACGATGATGCTGATCTTTTGTTTATCGTTTTTATACATGATCAAAAAAACAAACACATGGATTGAACTCTCATTTTAAACCATGATGTCTTGAGCGTATATTTAGACATACAAAACAACCGTAAAAGTGAATCTCAGCATTTTGATGCTTTTTCACGTAGAATAAGAGCCAATTGTTTGTGAGGAAATGTTCAATGCCACCATTTGTCTTGGTTGATGGCTCATACTTTTTGTTTCGTGCGTTTCATGCACTTCCCCCCTTGACCACGTCAACAGGCCTTCAGACCAATGCCATTCGTGGTGCCATTTCCGCCATTCAAAAGTTAATGCGTCGTACCCAGCCGACGCACATGGCTGTGATTTTTGATACTCCTGAACCGACATTTCGTCACGAACTTTCGCCAATTTATAAAGGTGATCGTCCAAGCATGCCAGAGGAACTCGCACAGCAAATCCCTTATTTGCATGCCTTGATTAAGGCCTTGGGAATTCCGCTGTATATGCTCCCGGGTGCAGAAGCCGACGATGTGATTGGAACACTGGCCAAACGCGCTGAAAAGGAAGGACATCAAGTTCTGATTTCGACGGGCGACAAAGACATGGCACAGCTTGTGACTGAAAAAGTCACGCTTGAAGACAGCTTCAAAGACAAACCTATGGATATTCAGGGTGTATTTGAGAAGTTTGGTGTCTGGCCAAATCAGATTATTGACTACCTCACCCTGATGGGCGATGCCTCGGATGGCATTATGGGGGTACCGGGCGTAGGCGCAAAAACCGCAGCCAAATTACTTACAGAATATGGCTCGATTGGCGGTATATTGGAGAATGTCGACAAGATTAAGGGAAAAGTCGGGCAAAACATCAAGGAACATGCAGATGGTATTGCGATTGACCATCAGTTGGCCAGTATTGTGTGTGATCTCGATATTGCACTGACTTGGGACGACTTACAACTACGTGAACCGCATGTGGAAAGTTTGCGCAATTTATATACCGAGCTTGAATTTAGAAACCAGTTACAGTCGCTAGATCATCCCAATAATCCGGTAAGCAGTAGCTACAAAGCAGCTAATCAAGAAATTGAAAAGATATATGCTGCACCTGTGATTGAAACTGAAGATCAGGCCAGCCTGACCAGTGAAGATGATCAACTTGGCACGGCAAATTATCATACAGTACTAACACAAGCTGCTTGGGATGCCTTATTGCAACGCTTCCAGAGCGAAAAGCGCTTCGCAATCGACACTGAAACCACCAGTTTAGATTATCGTGTAGCACAAATGGTGGGCTTCTCTGTGGCGTTTGATGCACAAGACGCCTACTACGTACCATTGGCTCATGACTATAAACACGCACCTGAACAATTGAACCGTGAGCAGGTACTGGCTCAGCTTAAACCCATTTTAGAAGATGAACAGGTTGGTAAAATTGGCCATCATCTTAAGTATGATGCACATATCTTTGCGAATCATGGCATTGAACTTAAAGGCTGGTACTTCGATACCATGCTGGCCTCTTATGTGCTGAACTCGGTCGCGACACGACATGGTATGGATGATGTGGCACGGGTCTATTTAAGTCACCTCACCACCACCTTTGAGCAAATTGCAGGTAAAGGCGCTAAACAAAAAACCTTTAATCAGATTGATCTTGAAGTGGCTGCGCATTATGCCGCAGAAGATGCGCATGTCACCTACCGACTCTATGAGGTACTGGCGCAAAAACTCAAACAGAGTCCAGAACTTGAACAGCTTTTGTACCAGATTGAAGTCCCTGTAGCGCGTATCTTGGCCGGAATGGAAGAAGCAGGTATTAAACTTGACCATGACTTTCTGGGTCGGTTAAGTGGGGAATTCACAAACACCATTCAAGGACTTGAAGATCAGGCCATCGAACTGGCTGGTGAAACCTTTAATGTCAGCTCACCCAAACAGGTGGGTGAAATCCTGTTCGATAAGATGGGGCTTAAAGGCGGCAAAAAAACGGCCACCGGACAACACAGTACCAGTGAAAGCATTTTGGAAAAAGTTGACCATCCGATTGCCGAGGTGATTTTAGAACACCGCACGCTTTCTAAACTCAAAAACACGTATACCGACCGTTTGGTCGAGCAGTCTCATAACGAAACGCATCGGGTTCATACCAGTTATCATCAGGCCTTGACTGCGACAGGCCGTCTGTCATCGTCTGATCCGAACCTACAAAATATTCCAATTCGCGGTGAAATTGGTCGTCAAATTCGTAAAGCCTTCATTGCACCTGAAGGCCGAGTATTGTTGGCTGCCGATTACTCACAGATTGAATTGCGTTTAATGGCGCACTTTTCTCAGGATGACGCCTTACTTGACGCGTTTAAAAATGGTCAGGACGTACATCGACGTACCGCGGCAGAAGTACTCAACATCGCACTGGAAGACGTCACCAATGATCAGCGCCGACAAGCCAAGGCCGTCAATTTTGGCCTGCTCTATGGTATGTCTGAATTTGGTTTGATTCGTCAATTGGGATTCACTCGTGAAGAATCGCAAAATTATATCAAGCAATACTTCCAGCGCTACCCGGGTATTTATGAATACATGCAGCGCACGCGCCAGATTGCACTGGAGCAAGGTTTTGTCGAAACCATTTTAGGACGACGCTTATATACGCCAGATATCGATGCACGCAACATGATGGTACGTAAAGGTGCCGAGCGTGCCGCAATTAATGCGCCGCTGCAAGGCAGTGCTGCCGATATTATTAAATTGGCGATGATTAAAGTCGATAAAATGCTGCCAAAAGATCAAGCCAAGTTACTGCTTCAAGTACACGATGAACTGGTTTTTGAAGTCGATGCGGCAGTTGCAGACCAGCTTGCACCACAGCTTGCAGCCACCATGCAATCGGTGGTCGATATTTCGGTTCCTTTACTGGTGGAAGTCGGTAAAGGTTTAAACTGGGAAGAAGCCCATTAAGCATGTTCCATAAAAAAAAGGCCGATCAAATCGGCCTTTTTTTAAAGCAACTTATAGTCCGGTCAGAAGAACTTTAGCCACTTCATTCATCAAAATTTCAGCAATATACAACGCCAAAAAGGCCAAAATAGGCGATAAATCAATCATGCCCATGTTTGGCAATAACCGGCGAAAAGGTGCCAGTAAAGGTTCGGCAAGCTCTTGAATCACTTCGATATAAGGCGAGCGAGACTGGGTAAACATCACCACCCAGCTCAAAATAATCGTAGCAAAAATCAGGTAACGACAAAAACGGATTAAATCCTGAATCATGGTGACAAAAGTCAGAATCAGCAAATGAATCGGACTATTTGGCATTGCACCCGAAAGATACATCACACCAAAAATCTTAAGTAAATACAGCATGACCAACAGCGCAATCGCTGCAAGATTCACGCGGCCTTTGGCAACCGTTGGGAAAATACGGCTAAAAATATCTACAATTTTGGTGGCTTTAACAGTAGATAAAACCACAGGATTATAGGGAGTAACCCCGGTCAACTGGATGAGAAATCGAAAAAATACCAATAAAATGGCAACATTAATTAAAATACCAAAAATGAGCGCAGAACTCGCCATAGTGTTCCTATCCTACTTAAGTCGTTTTGGTGCTGTCGCTGAGCTCGCGGGCTAACTCTTGACTTCTTTTTTGCGCTGCGGCAAGCGCAGCCTGAATATTTTGAGAGATTTGAGCACGATCAAATACTTCAAGTGCGGCCTGAGTCGTTCCGTTTGGAGAAGTCACATTTTTTCTTAACTCAGACGGAGTGCTCGAACTGGTAATGGCCATTTGCGCTGCACCCAATGCGGTTTGCAGCGTCAATGCGGTGGCAACTTTTTCATCTAGTCCCATGTTTTTACCCGCACGGATCATGCTTTCCATCAGGTAAAAAAAGTACGCCGGACCAGAGCCAGAAACCGCTGTGACTGCATCGATCTGTGCCTCAGACTGTACCCAGATGGTCAGACCTGTAGCTGCTAGAATTTGGCTAGCCAGTTCACGATCTTTTGCACTGACTGTCTCGTGTGCATACAAGCCATGTGCACCCGTTTGTACCAAAGCAGGTGTATTGGGCATTACACGCACAATACGCTCGGCTCCGGTTAAAGCGGCAATCGTTGCAATCTCTGCACCAGCAATCACAGACACAATCAGTTTATCTTCAAACAAGCCTTGAAGTGGCTTAAGTACCTGAGCCAATACCTGCGGTTTAACAGCCAATACCACAACATCTGCATTTTTAATCGCTTGAAGATTATCATCGATGGCATGAATTTCTTTTTCTTGAAGTACTTGGCGAATTGCTTCGACCGGATCAGAAACGGTAATCCGAGTTGAGGGTAATCCACGCGCAACCAGCCCCCCAATCAGGGCTTGCGCCATATTACCACCACCAATAAATGTGATATTTGAATTTAATGTCGCACTCATGAATTATGCTCAACTCGCAAATGATTGACGTCAGAAATTAAATAAGGTTGCCATCCCCCGACTTCACAATAGTCAGATTGTGCCAGCCAAAACCCATTGGGCGTAAAAACCCCTAGCATAACATTTTCTACCAGCAATATTTGAATTGTGTGACGTAACCAAGGGAAAATTTGTGCGTCTTGAATCGCTTTTTTAAGTGGCCAATGTCCAACCCGACCATAAAGATGAATCTTTTCGCCGCCCTGACGTGCAAGCACAGTGAGCTCACGTGCCAGAAGAGCTTTAGATAGTCCAATATCTGCTGCTTTTAAGATATAACGACCCGATGACAACTCAAGCATGTGATCGAGTTTCAAGTCAGCAAGTGTTTGCTGCTGAGGCAATGTTTGAGCGGTATAAGCGGCATGTGCAATACGATGCAAAATCTGCTGATAGCGAATATAATAAAAACCGTTCCAATGTAAGGCAGCTTGAGCATCGGCTTTAGCGTGAATGACTTCCTCTTGCAGACGGTTCACCATATCCAGAGAAGGCCTGTAAGTTTCTTTGCCTTTCATCCAAAACGATAACAGTTGCCTCTGGCGGGCAGCTGAAAGCTGTAAAAATGGTTGCAGCATCAGATGGTTGTCCGAACCTGTAGCAGCTAAATCTTGTTGCAACACCTCATCTAAAATGGTTTGCGCGTCTTGCATCAATACACTGGTACGCGCAACCGCGTCTTGCATCTTGGGAAAGCGTTGTTCCAGTAGCGGCCAAAGCTGCTCCCGACACCAAGCACGATCATAGCGTGTGTCAAAATTGGTCTCATCTTGTACATAAGGCAATGCAAGTTGATCTACCCACGCCTGAATCTGCTGCCGAGACAGTGATAAAAAAGGACGCCAGCGACGAAGTGTCTGAATATGATCGTGTTCCTTCATGGCCGCTAAGCCCTGAACACCAGTGCCTGAAAGGAGGCGCAGTAATACGGTTTCGGCCTGATCGTTTTGATGATGTGCCAACACCAGAATATCATTGGGCTGTGCATGGCGTAAAAAGGCAGCATAACGTGCTTGACGTGCCTGATTTTCAAGGTTGCCTGCCTCAACATCGACGGGTTGGATGGTGACTGGAATCTGGCGTTGCTGTGCAAAATTCTGGATAAAATCGCCCCATGCACGGCTGCTCGATTGCAGCTGATGGTCGATATAAATGGCACGAATGTTATGAGGAAAGAGTTCACACATTACATGCAGCAGTAGCATGGAATCCATACCACCACTGCATCCAATGAGAAAGACCGAATCAGCAGAGAATTGCTGGGCCTGTATTAAGAGGCGATGCCTAAATTTTCGCTGCCAAATTTCATTAAACGTTGGTAACGCGCTTCGCATCGTTCATCTGCATCCATAGCTAGCAATTCATCGAGCGCTTGTTTTAACACGACTTGCAGATTTTGCATAACTTGATCTGGATTGACATGCGCGCCTTCACCTTCATCGACCACATACTCTACAATACCGATTTTTTGTAGTTTATCTGCGGTCAATGCCAAAGCATCACTGGCTTGTTCTGCTTTTTCAGCCGTTTTCCACAAAATCGATGCGCAGCCTTCAGGTGAAATCACTGAATAAATACTATGCGATAACATGATAACGCGGTCTGCCACACCAATTCCTAGTGCACCACCTGAACCACCTTCACCCAATACGGTAGCAATCACAGGTACTTTTAGGCTTGAAAGCTGTGCCAAACTGGTTGCAATTGCTTCAGCTTGACCGCGCTCTTCTGCACCTACACCCGGATAAGCACCCATGGTGTCAATAAACGTAAATACCGGCAGGTTAAAACGTTCTGCCATATCGAGCAAACGTTGTGATTTGCGGTAGCCTTCAGGATTACACATCCCGAAGTTGTGCTTGAGTTTTTCACGTGTACTACGGCCACGATGTTGACCCACGACCATCACAGGACGACCTTCAAAGCGAGCCAAACCACCCACCATCGCACCGTCATCACCAAATAGACGGTCACCGTGCAGCGCATCAAATTCAGTGAAGATTTCACCGACATAATCTAAAAACTGCGGACGATCTGGGTGTCGCGCAATTTGAACCGTTGTCCACGCTTTAGACTGAGCAGCTTTATTTTTCATAAGTCGAGCATTATCCCTAAATTAACCAAATCGAGTTAATCGATAAATTTTTCCGACTGAATATTCAACTCAATGTCCCAGTGCTTAAATTGCTCTTGCTCATCATGCAAATCGGCAACCAGCAATGGCCATTGTTTGGCATCACCAGAAACGCTAAGTTGCCATTGTTGATCATTTACAATGTTTAATTCAATGGCAGGAAGCATCTGATCACTGCGACTATGGTTGAGTAAAACAGCAAGACGAAGAAGTAAACATAAATACATCAGTTTGACCCCACCCACCTTTAAAACATCGGTTTTAACATCACTGCGCAATTTACGGCGATGATGTGCAACCAGATGCGACAGATGGTTTTGATCAATTTGTGAAAAGCCGGGAATATCAGAATGTTGCAATAAATATGCACCATGGCGATGGTATCCACCATGACTGATGGCCAAACCAATTTCGTGTAAATAGGCAGCGCGACGCAATAAGTCACTGTCTTCACTGAGTAAATCCAGACGACCAGCAACATGATCAAAGAGTTGCTGTGCAGTATTCACCACTCGCTCGGCCTGTTTGGTGTCAGCATTGTAGCGCCCCATTAAGGCCTGTACACTGCGGTCACGAATGTCTTCATGTTTGAAGCGCCCAAGCAGATCGTACATCACCCCTTCACGCAGTGCGCCGTCTGAATAAGCGAGTTTATCAATATTCAAAACATCAAATACTGCGAACAAAATGGCCAATCCAGCTGGCAAAACTGCTCGTCGATCTTCTTTTAGTCCCTCAAAATCAATTTCACTGATATGACGAAACTTCAATAATTTGTCTTTTAATTTTTCAAGGCCCTCACGCGTAACATTTTCTTGCTCGTCGCTTAGCCCCATATTGACCATGATCTGTTTGGCCGCCTTGATGGTACCGCTGGATCCCACAACGGTATCCCACCCTTCAGCTTTATAGATATTGGCAATTGCCGAAAGCTCTTTGCGTGCAGCCACGACAGCCTTATCAAAAATCTTGACGCTGATTTCCCCTTCAGCGAAATAAGCTTTAGTAAATGCCACACAGCCCATTTGTAAGGATTCAGTTTGAATCGGCTCAAATTCTTCGCCAATAATAAATTCGGTCGACCCGCCGCCGATGTCGACGACCAAACGACGCCCACCATTGGCCATGGTATGCGATACGCCCAAGTAAATCAGGCGAGCTTCTTCACGCCCTGCAATAATTTCAATGGGTTTAGGTAAAATTTCAGCCGCACGCTGAATAAATTCATGACCATTTTTGGCTTGTCGAAGCGCATTGGTCGCCACGATTCGTAAACGGTTGGGCTGCACCGACCCTAAACGTCCGACAAAACGAGCCAGACATGCAAGTCCCCGCTGTTGTGCAGCTTCGGTTAAATTTTTATTTTCATCTAGGCCCGCTGCCAGCTGAACCTTTTCTGACATAGAAGCCACTTTTTTTACTTCGCCATGATCTACACGTGCAATGGCCAAGTGAAAACTGTTCGATCCCATATCGATGGCAGCAAGTAATTCTTCATCTATCAAAAAATCAGCCATTATTGATATAAACCTTTATAAAATTGTCGCTAAGATTAATTCACACGCACCCAATTGAAAAGCCATTTCGCTGATCTTTTAAGCTTGATTTCCCCTTAGATCGCCATTTTACGATAGTGGATTACGATTACAAGTATCGCAAGCATCCATTAGACAAAATTCACATAACCTTGAATAATACGAATCAACCCTTATATTGATCTAGAAGGTTATGTCATACTTAATTTCTGTATTTGTCTAACTTCTATATCCGCAAAAAATAAATTTGGAGCGACCTATGTCTGCCACTATTGTAAATACAACTGATGCTAACTTCCAAGCAGACGTTTTAGATGCTGAAACTCCCGTTCTTGTAGATTTCTGGGCAGGCTGGTGTGCACCTTGTAAAGCAATTGCACCTGTTCTTGAAGACCTGTCTCGTGAATACGAAGGTAAAGTCAAAATTGTAAAAGTGGATGTAACTGCATGTGAAGATACTGCAGTGAAATACAACATTCGCAACATCCCTGCACTTTTACTTTTCAAAGATGGTGAAGTGGTTGCTCAACAAGTTGGCGCTGCACCGCGTTCAAAACTTGCTGCATTTATCGATGACAACGTATAAGTCGATTTATACGAACCATCATCAAATACGCTATTGTTCGATAGCGTATTTTTTTTGCATGGAAATTGACAATTACCCTGATCTGACTTATAGTTCTTGAGCAGGAAGTGCTGAAGGAAAATCACTTCATTTGCCTCCTTTTCGCAAGACACAAAACATAAGATCGCCGCTCGGCAACAGAAATTGCTTCATCTATTTCTATACTGAAATAACCAAACAAACTTCTGCGTTTGTGATTATGCAAGTGCGATTCTTATCGTCATTTGAATGCTTGCGGCTGACCTTTATCTCTTTCCATTTCTGTGCTCCACACACTCCTTTTATCTATCTGACCACTTATGAATTTAACCGAACTCAAGAAAAAACCGATTGGCGAACTCATTAAGATTGCAGAGTTTATGGGCCTTGAAGGTATGGCTCGTAACCGCAAGCAAGATATTATCTTTGCCATCTTGAAACGTCATGCAATGAATGGCGAAGAGATTTTTGGCGACGGTGTTCTCGAAATTCTCACTGATGGTTTTGGTTTTTTACGTTCAGCTGCTGGTTCTTATCTGGCAGGTCCAGACGACATTTATGTGAGCCCGTCCCAGATCCGTCGCTTTAACTTGCGCACCGGTGACACCATCACAGGAACGATTCGCCCACCTAAAGAAGGTGAACGTTACTTTGCATTGCTTAAAGTTAACCAGATTAACTACGATACGCCTGAAAACTCGCGCAATAAAATTTTATTTGAAAACCTCACACCGCTTTTCCCAACCGAACAACTGGTGATGGAGCTGGGTAACGGCACCACCGAAGATTTAACGACGCGTGTAGTCGACTTAATCGCACCGATTGGTAAAGGTCAGCGTTCAATTATCGTTGCGCCGCCAAAAGCCGGTAAAACCATGTTGTTGCAAAGTATTGCACAATCGATTGTTCGCAATAACCCAGAAGTGTTCCTGATTGTTCTTCTGATCGACGAACGTCCAGAAGAAGTCACCGAAATGGAACGTACCGTACGCGGTGAAGTGGTTGCTTCAACCTTTGATGAATCACCTGCACGTCATGTTCAAGTGGCCGAAATGGTGATTGAAAAAGCCAAACGCTTGGTTGAACACAAAAAAGATGTGGTGATTTTGCTTGACTCGATTACCCGCCTTGCACGTGCGTATAACACAGTGATTCCATCATCGGGTAAAGTCTTGACTGGTGGTGTCGATGCGCATGCACTTGAGCGTCCAAAGCGTTTCTTTGGTGCTGCACGTAATATCGAAGAAGGTGGCTCACTGACCATCATCTCAACTGCCTTAATTGAAACTGGCAGTAAAATGGATGATGTGATCTACGAAGAATTCAAAGGTACAGGTAACCAAGAGATTACCCTAGATCGCCGTATTGCTGAAAAGCGTGTCTTCCCTGCGATGAATATCAAGAAATCTGGTACGCGTCGTGAAGAACGCCTGATGGACGAAGATAACCTGCGTAAAGTCTGGATCTTGCGTAAATTGCTTCATCCTATGGATGAGCTTGCCGCAATGGAGTTCTTACTGGATCGTATGAAAGAAACCAAAACCAATGATGATTTCTTTGACCAAATGAAGCGTAAAGCCGCAAACTAAGTTTTGCTGCAAATACTCAATCTAGGCTGTCTATAACGACAGCCTTTTTTGTTTGGTTGACTTAATTTACATAAATATACAATTGACGGTTTTCTATGTTAAATTTCGTGTAAGCACTTGATTAATATCATCTTCAATTATAAAAACTGTATAAAACTTAACTAGTTAACCCGTGTTCATCCAATATAAAATTCAGTCTTGATTGTTATTTTCTGTTAAAAATCAGACAATTTTATCGTTTTTTTAGCCACTTTTTCACATTAGGCAGTAGTAATTCGCAAAGGGCAGTGATAGCATATCCGCAGACCAGTTAGACTGCTCTATGCGTTGTTACCTAACCACGTTTTAGGAATAATTAAAGCACAAACAGGCTAACGTAGGTTTTTTTTAATCTCAATTTTTTTATGAGAGTGATGCCATGTTATTCAAGAAAATCGCAATTGCTGCTGCTATCGCTACTACTTTAGCTTTCGTTGGTTGTGCAAAGAAAACTGAACAAGCTGCTGCTGACGCTAACACAGCTGCTTCTCAAGCAACTGCTGCTGCTTCTGAAGCTCAAGCTGCTGTAGACGCTGCTGCTACTTCAGCTCCTGCTTCTGCTGCTGCTGCTGCTGACGCTGCAACTAACGCTGCTGCTGCTGCTACTGACGCTGCTCAAGCTGCTTCTTCAGCTGCTGCTAAATAATCTAGATTTTAGATTATTTGAAAAAAAGAGAGCCTTATGGCTCTCTTTTTTTATGTCTGGTGATCAAGAAAATTTGATAACCAAACCGACACAATCAAATCAATTACTCGACGTACACAGCTCAACATATGGCCAATATAGCATCGGCATTTAAAAGAAGAATAAAAAAATGAGCAGGTTATTCCTGCTCATTTCCTACGCGCTGTCTAAATTTCTGACCCGCTCTAAAAGTCACAACGCGACGGGCAGAAATCGGAATTTCCTCTCCCGTCTTAGGATTACGACCCGGGCGCTCACGTTTGTCACGCAATTCAAAATTACCAAACCCAGAAAGTTTTACGTGTTCGCCTGTAATCAACGCTTGGCTGATTTCATCAAAAAATAACTCGACCATTTGTTTCGCTTCGCGGCGATTTAGGCTTGTGAGTTCGCTTAAATGATCTGCCATGTCTGCTTTTGTTAATGCTGTCATGAGGCCCTCAATGTCGCTTGATAAGTGTTTTCCAACACTTGAATTATATTATCCATACCTGACTTAATTTCAGCATCTTCAAGCGTACGAGATGGGTGCTGCCATAGAAGTGCAAACGCTAGCGAACGTTTACCCTGTTCAACACCTTGACCCGTGTACACATCAAACAACCAAGTCGAATCGAGTAGATCACCACCTGTTTGTTTAATTAACTGCTGAATATCGCTCACATTTATCTTATCACTGATTAATAAGGCAATATCACGTCGAACCGATGGAAAACGTGATAATTCTGTAAAATTAGATACATAAGATTGCAAAATCGCCTTCTGATCAATTTCAGCAACCCATGTTGTGCCCAAATCTAGTTCATTTTCCAATGATGGATGCAAACGCCCCAAATAACCAATCGACTGTCCATCGACTAAAATCTCGGCAGATTGACCCGGATGCAACCAAACACGCTCTGAACGAACATAGCTCACATTGAGACGACCCGCAGCTAAAATTTGCTCGACTTCATTTTTTAGGTCAAAGAAATCCATTGGCTGTACTTTGCCATGCCAGAGCTCCGGTGTACGTGAGCCAACCGCAATTAGAGCTAAAGTCGGGATCTGCTGTAAATCGTGAATTGATGTTGCATGCTGATAATCAAATCGCAATCCCAATTCAAAGAAACGTACACGACTTTGCTGACGGTTCAAGTTATGTTGCACACATGGGATTAAGCTTGAAAGCAAGGTACTGCGCATCACAGCCAAATCACTTGAAATCGGATTAGCCAAGGCCAACGGATTTACATTCGGATTGAGCTGCTTTTCAAGCTTGAGGTCTGCAAAGCTAAAGCTGATGGCTTCTTGATATCCCAAAGTTGCAACGGTTTGACGCAGTGCTGCCAATTCAAGATGATCTTGATACTGTGCAAGCTGAACATCAATTTTTGGCAAGGCAATCTGGATATTGTCGTAGCCATGAATACGCGCAACTTCTTCAATTAAGTCTTGATAAATCGCGAGATCAAAACGATGTGATGGAGGCACAACTTGCCATTCGCCTGTGGCAATCACAGTCACTTCACAACCTAAACGCTGTAGTGCATCGGTAATAAAATCGGTTTCGACACGATATCCAAGCAATGCATCGACTTGCGATTGATGCAGCGTAATCGGATCACGCTTTGGTAATAGCTCTGCTTTTTCAGCCACGCTGATTGGTCCAAACTCACCACCGGCATATTGCTGAATCAATTCACTGGCGCGATGCATCGCCAGCATTGGCAATTCAAAGTCGACCCCACGCTCATAGCGCTGTGATGAATCGGTATGCAAACCGAAACGACGTGCACGGCCCGCAATCGCTAGCGGCGCGAAAAAGGCACTTTCAAGGAAAATATCACGGGTTTCATCAGTGACACTTGAGTCTAGGCCACCCATAATTCCAGCAATTGCCAAAGCTTTGCTATTGTCTGCAATGACCATAATATCTGGGTTTAGCTCAACTTCTTGCTCATTCAACAAGACCAGCTTTTCCTGATCTGCTGCTTGACGAACATGAATATCGCCGTCGATTTTTGCCAAATCGAAAGCATGCATCGGCTGGCCAAGTTCCATCAACACATAGTTGGTGATATCGACCAGAATACTGTGCGTGCGAATACCTGAGCAGCTAAGTGCATGTGCCATCCAGTCAGGCGTTTGTGCTTGCACATTGACATTTTTGATGGCACGGCCCAAATAACGTGGCGCACCACCTGTCGCGAGATGAACCTGCTTTTGTTCTGAAATGCTAGATTCAACCGCTGCAATAGCAGGTGGCGTAACCGTTAACTGGTTAATGACACCGATTTCACGTGCAATACCACGAATACTAAAACAATCACCGCGATTTGGCGTGATACTGATATCAATTACATGATCATCCAGCTTCAAATAGTCGCGGATGTTGGTGCCCACAGGTGCATCTTGTGGCAATTCGAGTAACCCATCGATTTTATCTTCAAGATCGATCTCAGATGCACCGCACAGCATGCCTTGCGATTCAATACCGCGTAGCTTGCCCTTTTTAATTTTAAAATCACCCGGCAATACCGCACCAATGGTCGCAACTGGTGCTTTCATCCCCACACGTACATTCGGTGCACCGCATACAATTTGTAATGGCTCACCACTGCCAATATTGACCGTAGTTACACGCAAGCGATCTGCATCTGGATGCTGCTCAATGCTCAACACTTCCCCCACGACAACCCCAGTAAATGGCTTGGCAATCGGTGCCAACTCATCGACCTCTAGCCCAAGCATGGTCAGTTGATCGGTCAACGTTTCGCTATCAATGGCTGGATTAACCCAAGTGCGTAACCAACTTTCACTAATTTTCATCTTTATAAAACCTTAAATCTAATCCTGAAAAACTGTTAGGCAAACTGGCGCAAGAAACGCACGTCATTTTGATAGAACATCCGTAAGTCATTAATGCCGTAACGCAACATGGCAAAACGCTCAACACCTAAACCAAAGGCAAAACCTTTGTATTTTTCAGGATCAATGCCTGCAGCACGCAGTACATTTGGGTGCACCATACCGCAGCCCAATACTTCTAACCAGCGGCCTCGTTCATCCTTAATGTCTACTTCAGCACTTGGCTCTGTAAACGGGAAGTAAGATGGACGAAAACGAACCTTTAAGTCTTTTTCAAAAAATTCATTTAACAGATTGATCAACAGCCCTTTAAGCTCAGCAAAGCTGGTGTGCTCTGCCACATAAAGTCCTTCAATTTGATGGAACATCGGTGAGTGCGTCTGATCTGAGTCACAACGATACACACGCCCTGGACACACAATACGAATCGGGGGTTGGCTGGTTTCCATGGTACGAATCTGTACGCCCGATGTATGCGTGCGCAACAAATGATTCACATCAAAGTAGAAAGTATCGTGCATTGCACGTGCTGGATGATGCCCCGGAATGTTCAACGCTTCAAAGTTATGATAGTCATCTTCAACTTCAGGCCCAGTGGCAACGGTAAAACCAGCTTTGGTAAAAAATTGGCAAATTCGTTCTTGTACTTGAGTGACCGGATGAATGCTCCCCATGCGCTGGCCGCGGCCCGGCAAGGTGATATCAATCATTTCACTGGCCAGTTTTTGTTGTAACGCTGCCTGTTGTAATGCAGTTTGGCGTTCGGTCAAGGCAGCATTGATGGCTTCACGTACAGCATGAATGGCCGCACCTTGCACTTTGCGTTGCTCGGGATCCATTTTTCCCAGTGCTTTCGATTGTTCTGCAAGCTGGCTTTTTTTCCCTGTAAACAAAACTCGTACTTGATCGAGTGCAGCAAGGTCTTCAGCCGCTGCTATTGCAGCAAGCGCTTCGGTGGTCAGGGCTTCCAGTGACATAGTAACTCTCAAAGCAACAAAGTTATAAAGAAAATAAAACTCTGCATTCTAACAGTTTTTAAACGGATTGATGAAGCATAAACGCAGGAAAATTACTAGGCAGGGTATTTATAAAACGTATAAGATGAGCGCTGGTGTGAATGAGAAACTCGACAATGGCACTTGATCAAATCTGGAAACAACAACTTGCATTGGTCAGTTATGGCAATGAATATCTGAATCATGATCTTAGCTTTTCAGGCTGGAAGCAGCACAGCATCTTTACACGGCATGCACTGTATTTTCGAGATCTGATCACACAGCATTTACTGGCTCAGCATTTTCAGGTTTGGCTTGAAGGGCTTAAACAGCAAGGCGTATACCGGATTAGTCTTCATGCCTCGAATCTACTGATCGATGAAAAAAATCCAAATCCAAATGTTGAGTTGCTGTCGAGTCATGTGCTGGTGACGCATAGTAAAACACAAAAAACAGCCTGGATTATGGGTCAGGAACTTGCCGAGTGGTATTTAAGTGATCAAGCTTTTGAGACTCCCCTAAACCAACGTTCCGATACTCGTGAAACAACATTTTGGCGCTACGATTTAAGTGACAAACTCGCAAAAAAAGTTCAAGCCGATCTGGAAACTGCCAACTGGAAAGACATCTCGGCGTTTTTATCTCGTGAGTTATTTGAACAGCGCTTAGCTCAGGGAGTAGATCTTGAGTCGAACGGCAAGCCGTATTATGGTACAGATACTTTAGCCTCGAGCGAAGCAACAGGCCAATATCTCCCACTATTGCCGAGCGAGTATCCCGCCCAACTGGCACATGAGTTACTCCATAAAGTAGAACGCTTAAGCCATTTTATTCAGCAAAAGCGGCAGCATCCTTATCATGCAACAGGTGAGATGTTCAGCCCTGAAGAGCAGATTGCTCTACGCCAGTTTGCCGAAAAAATTGAGGATATGCATGCCAAACTGATTGTACGCGTAGCCAATCACTACCAATCGGCACATCCGCTTCCTGCTGCGCCAGTAGCCTCTCCGCTTGAGCCACAACTAGCACATACGCCAACCGCGCAGATTGCCAACAGCACTCCACAGCATTCACATAAAGTCGGCTCGTCCAGTGTAATTAAACTGGTGCTTTTAACCATCATTATCTGTGCATGTGCCTATTATTTTGGGCTATAAGTCGGCTAAACCTGACTAGGTGCTTAATTATACTGAAGTATTTAAGCACTTTTAAAAGGTGGGTTTAATTTTAAGAATAATTTTATGACCGCCATCATGTTGATTAATCACATGATGTACACCTTCTACCACGCCCTCCACTTCTGCATCTGGCCCATAAAAAACCCGGATGCTCTCTCCCAAACGCGGCAATAGTCCCAGTTCAATTTCAATCACGCCTTGCTCGATTCCCTCAACCAATACTTTCATACGTACGCTCCTTTTCTTATTACTGTATTCCTATTACTGTATGAAGAAGCATGTAAGCCTGTCTTATTCATCCTGTGGCAATTGTGTACATCTTTAGTCATTTTCAAGACTTAGGACTTAAAGAGGCGTAGTTGATCGATATACCTCAAGCACATTTTTAGACATAAAAAAAGACCGCTAAAAAGCGGTCTTTTTTTGAATCTCTAGCTTATGCAGCCAAAGCGCCTTTCGCTTTTTCAGCTAAAGCAGCAAATGCTACTGCATCATGCATAGCGATGTCAGCTAATACGCGACGGTCGATGATCACTTGAGCTTTTTTCAAGCCATCGATCATACGGCTGTAAGACAAACCGTTTTGACGAGCACCCGCGTTGATACGCGCAATCCATAGAGCACGGAATTGACGTTTCTTCTGACGACGGTCACGGTAAGCGTATTGACCAGCTTTGATTACCGCTTGGAACGCTACGCGGTAAACGCGTGAACGAGCACCATAGTAACCTTTAGCGCGAGCAAGAATTTTTTTGTGACGACGATGAGCCACTACACCACGTTTTACACGAGCCATTTATAATCTCCTTAGATGTATGGGCACATACGACGAACTGAATTCATGTCAGAAACATGAACCATTACACAGCCGCGTAATTGACGAATACGTTTCGCAGATTTTTTGGTCAAGATGTGGCGCTTGAACGCTTGTTTACGCTTGAAACCGTTTGCAGTCGCTTTGAAGCGTTTAGCTGCACCACGGCGAGTTTTTAACTTAGCCATAGTAACCTCTTTTAGGCACCTGTTCGGCGCGTTTGCACCATTGCAAACCGACCTGCAGGTAAGGAAGGCGAAATCATACCGTATCTTTGTTTAAAACAAAAGCAGTTTTACTGATTCTGTTCCCGCTTTATCATGAAATGACTGCGAGATTCTTCATCATTAAAAAATCAATATAAATGGCTATTTTTTAAGAATTCAAACTTATACTGAGTAGAAATTATCAATATACGATATTTATGAACGTTCAACAGGATGCTTTTGCCGCATTACGCTATCGTGATTTCTCTATTGTGACCATCAACCAGTTTTGCTTAACGCTGGCCATTTTAATTCAAGAAATTATCGTTGCGTACTCGTTATATACCATTACCAAAGATCCACTGACTCTGGGCCTGATCGGACTGGCAGAGGCGATTCCATTTATAGGGCTTTCGCTTTGGGGTGGTTATTTTGCCGATAAGTTCAATAAACAGCGCATTATGAAAATTTGTCTGTTTTTCTCCTTTCCTTTGCCTCTGGTACTTTTGGGGTTATTTCATGCTTATACGCTCGGACACTTATCCACCCACAGCTTAGCTTTAGGAATTTATGTCGTAATTTTTGCACTCGGTACGATACGCGGCTTTTATAACCCGTCGGCCACATCACTTAAACCCTTTCTCATCCCGCGTGAACTCTATGCCAATGGTGCCACATGGACCACGATTGGCTGGCAAAGTGGTGTGATTATTGGTCCGATGCTGGGCGGTTTTATGCTGGCATATTTAGGTCGAGAAACCAGTCTTATTAGTGTGGCCATATTGCTATTTGTCTGCTTTGTTCTAATTTCTTTACTCAAAAAGCGTGTTTTTCCTGCCATTGAACATGATCAGTTATGGAGTAGTTTAAGTGAAGGATTTCGCTTTATCTGGAAAACTAAAATTGTACTTTGGGCGATTTCATTAGATCTGGCTTCAGTTTTATTTGGTGGCGTGATTGCCTTACTGCCTATTTTTGCTGAAGATATTTTAAAAGTTGGTCCAGCGGGACTCGGCTATTTACGGGCAGCACCGTCCATTGGCGCGCTGATCACCATGATTGCGCTAACACGTTTTCCACCGACTCAGCATGCTTGGCGCAATATGCTTTTGGCAGTGGCAGGCTTTGGTGGTTTTACCCTTGTGTTTGCATTTTCAACCCACATGTGGCTTTCGCTCTTCGCACTGGCCATGACCGGTGCATGCGATAGTATTTCCGTGGTGGTTCGTCAAACGATTTTGCAGATTTTTCCACCTGAAAATATGCGTGGACGCGTTGCTGCAGTCAACGGAATGTTTGTTTCTAGCAGTAACGAACTGGGTGCATTTGAATCGGGGCTGGCAGCAAAATATATGGGAACCATCGCAGCAACGGTATTTGGTGGCTGTATGACCCTCGTGGTGGTGGCACTGAGTTGGGCCAAGACCAAAGACCTGTTTAAAGTCGATATCACTAAAAGTTCAGAACATTAGACATTTTCTTGTTGCGAGTATTCTTTAAACAGGGAATACTTTCACAATATTTTAATTTTAATTTCCTATAAAGAACGACGTATGAAAGCCTTTGTTTATTTGTCTTTACTCCTTTGCGTGCCCTTTGCGCATAGCCATGCACAGTCACCTGCAGCCAATGTGCAACTGAGCGCTCAAAAAAGTGCTGCACTGCCTGCACATTTAACCACGCGCCTACAATGGGCCAGAACGCCTCAACTTGAATATTCAGATGCCGATTTAAATCAACAAGATCGTGCTGCAATTGTGAGGGTTGTTGCCGATGAAACCGGGCAAATCACGCAAGCGACGATTCAGGAAAGTACTGGACTTTCCAAACTGGACAATATGCTGATCAATGCCACCAAAGCGGCTTTGATTCAACCGTTTCAGGTCGATGACACAGCTGTTCCAACCATTGGATATCAGGCCTTTACCCTAAAAATCGCGCATGCGCTGAAATCTAACGATTGTGTCTATCGTTTTGATTCTGAACACTGGCGTAAGCAACAGCAAGATAAAAAAGTCCCCTTTCGCTATATCGAACAACCATCGTTACAAGTTGATCGTGATGAACTCAAAGGCAAAGACCGTTACGTTCGGTTGAGCTTTAAGGTCGATAAGGCCGGAAATGTCACACGCGTTAAAATCAAGAAAGGTTCGGGTATTTACGCGCTGGATGAAAAAGTGATGCAAGCCGTAATGGGGGCCAAAGTTGAGGTCAGTAAAACCCTATGGCTTTATAAAAAATCGACGCTGAGCGATAAAATCAATTTTTCTTTGGATGCCTGTCAGTAATTGTGTCACGTGACTTAAGCATCACATCACGCCAAGGTAGAGCAAATAAATACACAAATAACGCCCCGCCTTGGCGATGGTGACCATCAACAAAAAACGATAAAAGTTTTCTTTTAACACACCCGCAATAAGGGTAATCGGATCACCAATAATCGGTACCCAGCTTAAAAGCAACGAATAAAACCCATAACGATGATAAATCGCCTGTGCCTTTTGCATATGTTGCTGCGAAACCGGAAACCATTTTTTATGTTTGAACTGCTCAATCTTGATACCGAGCCACCAATTTACACATGAGCCAAGTACATTGCCAACCGTCGCCACCAGAAGAAGTACAACGGCGGGTTGTTGCTTCAATGCTAAAAATGAAAAGAGTACTGCTTCAGACTGTAAAGGCAACAAGGTTGCTGCACCAAAGGCTGAAATAAATAACGCCAGATACTGCATCATGCTGTATTGAGTAAGATGAATAAATCGATGGATTACTATGTCAGATTAATAAAAAATGTCCATCATTATGGACATTTGATCAACACGCACGGTACATGATTTGGCAACGCCAATTTAAACAATACTCAACGATAAGGCTTTTTGTACAGCCGGTCGAGCGGTTAAACGCTCAATATAATCCTGCACATACGGATAGTCGTGCAGGTCAATCGACTGCCATTCATGACGCAGTGCCCAAGGCAGAATCGCCATGTCTGCAATTGAATACTCACCAGCCACAAACTTCTGACCAATCAATTGGGTATTGAGCACCTTGTATAAGCGCTTACTTTCTGTGACATAGCGATCAATCGCATACGGAATTTTTTCTGGTGCGAAACGGCCAAAATGGTGGTTTTGTCCAAGCATCGGGCCAAATCCACCCATTTGCCACATCAACCATTGTTCAACTTCTACGCGCGCCTGCTCATCGGTCGGATAAAACATGCCGGTTTTTCTGCCTAAATATTGCAAGATAGCACCCGACTCAAAAATTGAAATCGGTTGGCCATGTGGGCCGTTTTGATCGACGATTGCAGGAATCTTGTTATTTGGTGAGATGCGTAAAAAATCAGGCTGAAACTGATCGTTGTCTAGGATATTGATGGGATAAATCTTGTATTCCAATCCCATTTCTTCAAGTGCGATGGTGATTTTGTGTCCATTGGGTGTACCCCAATAATATAGGTCGATCATGAAATACCTTCTTATCCTATTTTTCTATCTATGATTGTTTGTGTACGTTTATAACATGATTTTCATGTTCTAGAAGCAGCACCAAACAGGTTTTATTCTAACAGTCACTTTGCTTAACAACCTTAAAGAAAATCACAAGATGAGAATTTTAGATTTTTTTCTTAAAAAAACCAGCCTATATTATATAATGCCTCGCCAAATTCTGGTTGGTCAGTCTAAAAAAGTTGCAAAGATTAAAAGCACTACAGTTTTGAGTTCTTAATTCACACAAAAAGTATCAGTTCTAAACTTCTTTTTCGTATCTTATTATTGGTGTTTTAATGCATATTGCTTGGCGTGTTCACCTACAAATTTACGACCAGCATTATCACCCTGTACCCATTCATTTATTGAAAATAGATCGAACAGTCCCACTTTAAATAAAGTTGGAATTGCCAAGATCAGTTCTTGCTCTACCTCACCCCGAGCACCTTCATTATAAAGCTGAATGTTGTATAGCATGGTTGCAACGGTTCCTGTCTGAACCTGCGTACCATCTTTAAGCTTTACCACTGGAAGCACTTCACCTTGCTCTACTACTTTTTGATTAACATTGGTAAGTTGTTCTGTACCTTCGAGCTGAGTCATATTTTTCTCCTTAAGTTTATTTTTATATAGATGAAGGTATTTTTTAAATTTTCAATTGTATGTAAACGAAACCATAAAAAAACGCAGCGATTAGGCTGCGTTTTTTTATTTGGATATACTTACTTTTTCTTTTTCGGTCCAAGTAACATACCCATTTGACGACCTTCCATTTTTGGTGCTTGTTCAACAACACCATAATCTGTCACGTCTGCTTCAATTTTTTGCAACTGAGCAAGACCCAACTGTTGATGTGCCATTTCACGACCACGGAAACGCAATGTGATTTTAACTTTGTTACCTTCTTCAAGGAACTTTAAAATCGCACGAAGTTTGACCTGATAATCACCTACATCCGTTGCTGGACGTAGTTTGATTTCTTTCACTTGCACCTGATGCTGTTTTTTCTTCGCATCTTTTTGCTTTTGCTTTAGGTCAAACAAGTGCTTGTTGTAATCCATGATTTTACAAACAGGTGGTTCTGCATTCGCAACGATCTCGACCAAATCGAGTTCGACTTCTTCTGCAGCACGCAACGCTTCATTTAATGAAACGATTCCTTTTTGTTCCCCATCTGCACCAACGAGACGCACTTCTTTAGAACGAATCTCGTCATTAATCGCAGGACGGTTACTCTTTGCACCTTGTTGTTGGTTACGGTCAGGCTGTTTAATCTCTCTTACTCCACAATGTACCGGCCACGTTCGGCAACGGCAGATTTCACCAAGTCGACGAATGCATCGATTGACATGGTACCTAAATTTTTTCCTGAGCGAGTACGAACATTAACAGTACCTTCCTCAACCTCGCGGTCACCTAATACTAAAAGGTACGGAATACGCTCAAGTGTACGCTCACGAATCTTAAAGCCGATTTTCTCATTTCTCAAGTCAGAAATCGCTCTAAGACCATTTTCTTTGAGTTTTGCCACTACAGATTCACAGGCTTGAGCTTGAGAATCGGTAATATTCATCACACATGCTTGTACAGGCGCCAACCAAGGTGGCATAAACCCAGCATAGTGTTCAATAAGTATACCAATAAAACGCTCGAAACTGCCAAGTATTGCACGATGCAACATCACAGGCTGATCACGTTCATTGTCTTCTGTCACAAAAGAGGCATCTAGACGGATTGGCAAGTTGAAGTCACATTGAATAGTACCGCACTGCCAGACACGGCCCAAGCAGTCTTTCAATGAAAATTCGATTTTCGGACCGTAGAATGCACCTTCACCCGGCTGTAATTCCCACTCAAGACCCGCAGCATCCAAAGCATCTGCCAAAGATTTTTCTGCAAGATCCCAAAGTGCATCATCACCCACACGTTTTTCAGGACGCGTAGACAATTTCATTTGTACATCTTCAAAACCGAAGTCTTTATAGACATCAAGCGTCAATTGAATAAAGTCTGCCACTTCCTTGCCAATCTGTTCTTTGGTACAGAAGATATGCCCATCGTCTTGCGTAAAGCCACGCACACGCATAATGCCGTGCAATGAACCTGACGGCTCGTTACGGTGACACGAACCAAACTCGGCCAAACGCACAGGAAGGTCACGGTACGATTTCAAACCTTGATTGAACACTTGTACGTGACACGGACAGTTCATTGGCTTAACGGCATAGTTACGGCTTTCTGAATGTGTGGTAAACATGTTTTCTGCATAGTTGGCAGCATGTCCCGACTTTTCCCAAAGCGTAAAGTCGACAATTTGCGGCGTACGGACTTCTTGGTAGCCGTTGTCTTGCTGAACTTTACGCATGTATTGTTCAAGCGCTTGATAAATCGTCCAGCCATTGGCGTGCCAAAACACCATACCCGGTGCTTCTTCTTGCATATGAAACAGATTCAGTGCCTTACCGATTTTACGGTGATCACGTTTTTCAGCTTCTTCAATACGTTTTACATACGCAGCCAGCTCTTTTTTGTCTGCCCATGCTGTACCGTAAATACGCTGCAACTGTTCATTTTTCGCATCACCGCGCCAGTATGCACCCGAAATCTTGGTCAGTTTAAAGTTTTTCAAGAATTTGGTATTTGGCACATGTGGTCCACGGCACATGTCCACATATTCCTGATGGAAATATAAACCCATTGCTGTTTCATCAGGCATATCATCGATCAAACGCAGCTTGTAGGTTTCACCACGCGCTGAGAATTCTTTGATGACCTCTTCACGAGGCGTCATTTTCTTAATGACATCATAGTCTTGATCGATCAGCTGCTTCATGCGTGCTTCAATTGCAGCCATGTCGTCTAGCGTAAAAGGTTTTGGACTAAAGATGTCGTAGTAAAACCCTTCTTCGATGACCGGACCAATCACCATCTGTACATCAGGGAACAATTGCTTAACCGCATGGCCAACCAAATGTGCACAAGAATGGCGAATGATTTCGACACCTTCTGGGTCTTTTGGAGTAATAATTTGTAATGTCGCATCTTCAGTGATGAGATCACATGCATCGACCAGGCGATCGTTCACTCGACCTGCAACGGTGTTTTTTGCAAGGCCAGGCCCTATACTTTGGGCGACTTGCATAACAGATACAGGCTGATCAAATGATTTTTGATCACCATTTGGCAATGTGATAATTGGCATAAAAAAATCCTTAAGGAGTGATGCCCCGCACAATGGAGCATATCACCGCGAGATTATGATCGAGGAAAGCCTCAAAAGATAAAAACGGTGGATGGGTTAAATTAAATCGAACCGGAATTTTACACCTCTTCGACCACACTGCAAACCTATTCATCAATAAAAGAGCAATTTGATTCAAAATCATAAATTTTATGGGGCTGCAAACCGTATATTCAAGATGTTGTGCTGATTTGTAACGCATGCACTATAGACAGTACTGGTTTTTTGGCGCTAAAAAATAATTAGAAAAGATGAGTATAAAGCGCCCATTAATTGAGACAAAGTATGCGGCCTAAGACTAAAGCATAAATGAATTGAAGCCTTCAAGCGCCTATCTTTTCAAGCAGATTAGAACAATTAGATGGAGTAGAGACATGGTGAGTGCTTATGATGAGTTTCCACGCACGCCCGCGAATTTTGTTGCATTATCACCATTACGATTTTTAGAACGCGCAGCCTATATTTATGCCGAGCAGGCTGCAATCGTTCACGGTTCACGCGTGATCACATGGAAAGAAACGTATCAGCGTTGCAGACAATTTGCAGCCCAGCTTAAACAACTCGGGATTCAAAAAAACGATACCGTGTCGGTATTGTTACCCAATGTGCCTGCCATGATTGAAGCACATTTTGCAGTGCCCATGAGTGGCGCGGTACTCAACACCATCAATACCCGACTCGACGCCAAAACTGTGGCTTTTATGCTTGAACATGCTGAAAGCAAAGTCTTATTGGTCGATCAGGAATTTGCTGGACTGGCCAAAGCTGCCCTCTCGCTGGTGGAGCAGGATATTTTTGTGATTGATGTCGACGACGCAGAATATGAAAACTGTTTTAGCCCGCCGATTGGTGAAATTGAATACGAAGATTGGCTCTGTGAGGGAGATCCCGAATTTGAATGGACACTTCCCGACGACGAATGGGATGCCATCAGTTTAAATTACACATCAGGCACGACGGGTAATCCCAAGGGAGTGGTATATCACCACCGCGGTGCTTACCTGAATGCGGCCAGCAATATGATGGCTTGCGGCATGACACCTCGCGCCAAATATCTCTGGACTCTGCCTTTGTTTCATTGCAACGGCTGGTGTTTTGCTTGGACGATCGCTGCCAATGGCGGTACTAACTACTGCTTGCGTAAAGTTGATCCCGCTTTGGTCTTTCAACTGATCGAAAAGCATAAGATCGAGTATTTTTGTGGTGCGCCAATTGTACTTTCGATGTTGATTAATGCCCCTAAAAATCAGCAGATTGCCTTTGAACATCGTGTTGAGGTACTCGTTGCAGGCGCTGCACCGCCTGCCGCGATTATCGAAGGCATGCGCAAGCTAGGCGTAAATGTCACGCATGTATATGGATTGACTGAAACCTACGGCCCATCTGGGCTATGTGCCGCACAGGCTGGCTGGAATGACCTGAGCCTAGAAGAACAGGCCAAATTACATGCACGTCAGGGTGTGCCCTATCCGCTTCAAGACAGTATGCGCGTTTTAGACCCCGAGACCCTAAAGCCCGTACCTGCAGATGGTGAAACACTTGGTGAGATCATGTTTCGCGGCAATATCGTAATGAAAGGCTACCTGAAAAACCCTGAAGCCACTCAGGCGGCATTTGCAGGAGGCTGGTTTCATTCTGGCGATCTGGCCGTTTGTCAGCCCGATGGTTATGCCAAAATTACTGATCGAGCTAAGGATGTGATCATTTCAGGAGGAGAAAACATTTCATCTTTAGAAATTGAAGAGGTGCTATACCGTCATCCTGCCGTGTTGACCGCAGCAGTCGTGGCCAAACCCGATCCGCAATGGCAAGAGGTTCCCTGCGCATTTATCGAGTTAAAACAGCATGCAGAGGCTACACCTGAAGAAATCATGGAGCATTGCAAAAAAGAACTGGCACGCTTTAAAGTACCCAAAGATGTAGTGATTGCCGAAATTCCGAAAACATCGACGGGAAAACTACAGAAATTTATTTTACGTGAATGGGCCAAAGAGCGTGCAGTAGGCGAATTTGGTTAATCTTCATTGAAGTTAAAAAGCCCGCTCATACAAATTGAACGGGCTTTTTTGACAAGAATCTTTTAAACGAATTGTATCAGCACAAACTATGGCTGATATTTTGTCAGAACACTGTTAGTTATCTGATAGCAAAGCCACTTGCTGTACATAATTGAAAAACTTCAGCTTCGAGGCAGCCAGTTCCTCTTCACCCGCACCTTGTGTAATATCGCGCTGTATACGCAATACATGCTGACGCAAGGTGTGACGTTCTGATGCATTGTGCAATTTGCTGAACTCGTTGACCGCTGGGTCACCCTGCTCGATCATCCGATCAACCCAACGTTGCAACTGTGCTTGTTTCTTTGCACCTTGTTGAGGCGTCAGATACGATAAAATCACCGTTTCATCTTCATTACGGAGTAATTTGCCGATGCGCTGATACTGTCGGCGTTTTGCTTCGAATGAGCTAATAGTTTGAACATCTAGCAAGGCATCAATCAAACGTTCATCTACTGGGAGTTTTTGAATCTGTTTTGCCGAAAGCTGAGCCAGTTGCTCACCCAATGCTGCCATACGCTGTACAGCTTTTTTTTGCTCAGTTTTGCTCGCACGTCCTTCTAAAGAATCGAAATCATCTTCATTAAAACGCTGGGTACGACGTGCCACGATTAATCTGCCTCATAAAATTTTGCAGCGAATAGTGCCTGAATTTCTTCCTGTGCTTTTTCTTCATCCGCACCTTCAATCACTAAACGCAAAGTGGTTCCCTTACCGGCTCCGAGCATCAGTAAGGACATAATGTTTTTTGCATCGACCAGTTTATCGCCTTTACCAATCTGGATAGACGAGCGGAACTTGGTGGTGACTTCAATCAGCTTTCCAGATGCGCGTGCATGCAAGCCAAGTTTGTTAATGACATCTAGCGTGGTATCAATCATGACCAGTGCTTCATTTCTCTGTGTAAGACCTGAATAGACCATTTTGCCTCAAGCGCTTTTTTTAGTCTATCTACAATATAAACTGAACGATGCTGACCACCCGTACAGCCGATCGAGATCGTCATATAATGACGATGCCCTTCTGCAAAAACAGGCAACCATTTGTCCAGAAAGTGAAATACGTCATCAAACATTTCATTGGTTTGATCACTGGCTTCCAAAAACTGACGAACAGGTTCATCTAAACCCGAAAAACGACGTAATTCTAAATCCCAATGCGGATTTGGTAAATGCCGTACGTCAAAAACATAGTCTGCATCGAGTGGAATACCATGTTTGTAACCAAAAGACTGCAAGATCAGAATCAGTTTGTCGGACTGGCCCAATTTAGACAACAGCGTATGTTTCAGATCATGCACGCTTTTATCGGTGGTATCGATGTGCACAGTCGAGCGAAACTGAATCGGAAGCAGCAGTTGTTTTTCTTCCTGAATACATTCTGTTAGGCTTTTAAAGCGATTGGCTAACGGATGCGGACGACGCGACGCACTAAATCTGGCAATTAGTTCCTGATCTTGTGTCGTCAAATAAATCACATCGACCGTTCCATGCTTTTGCAATTGCTCAAACACCAGGTCAAATTCCTGCATATCTGCGCGCGTGCTTCGCACATCTACCCCAAGAGCCAGTTGCTCCAGATTATTTTCATGATCCAGCTTGGCGACAATTTCTGGCAACAATGCCAAAGGCAAATTATCTATACAGTAGTAACCCAAGTCTTCAAGCACCTGTAGTGCCGAGGATTTTCCGGAACCTGATTGACCTGTGACGATAAGAATACGTTTCATGGCATGGTTGTCCTGTCGAAATTATGCCTTAAACTTGACCTGCAAATTGTCGATAAGTCGCGTATTGCCCAGCTTGGCTGCAATAAACAGCACCAGATCTCGATCAAAATTTGAGACAGGCTGCAAATTTGGCTGTCGCGCTTCCACATAATCGACCTTAAAACCGGCATTGCTCAATGTCGCTTTGATGGTGGCCAATACCGACTCTAGCGTCTCACCTGCATGCAATTGTACTTCTGCATGTTTTAAGGCTTGATAGATGGTCGGTGCGGTTTGACGATCGGCCTCAGACAAATATCCGTTACGCGAGCTGAGCGCCAACCCATCTGCTGCACGTGCAATTGGCACGCCAATAATATCAATCGGCAGATTTAAGTCTTGAACCAATTGACGAATCACTGCGAGCTGTTGATAGTCTTTTTGACCAAAAAACGCCACATTGGGCTGCACAATATTAAACAGCTTGGTGACCACGACAGCCACACCATCAAAATGTCCAGGACGCGACTTACCACATAAATCATCAGTGATCTCGGCCACCGAAATATTGGTTAAACGTGGCTGCTTGCCATACATTTGCTCAACCGTAGGTGCAAACAAGATATCGCAGCCCACATCGGCCAGCAGATGACTGTCTTGCTCTAATGTCCGCGGATAGTTTTCAAAATCCTCACCTTCACCAAACTGGATCGGATTGACAAAAATACTGACCACCACAATGTCACACAGTTTTTTTGCTTCGCGAACAAGGTTCAAATGTCCTTGATGCAAATTCCCCATGGTTGGTACAAAACCAATAATCTTTCTTGAGCTACGTGCAGGATGAAGTGAAGCTGTTAATCCCTGAATCGTGGTTTCGGTTTTCATAAATTACAGCTCTACCTGAAAAGTATGTTCGGGTGCAGGGAAACTCTGGTCTTGAACTGCAGCGTGATAAGCTTTCATGGCATCCACAATTGCCGTCTCGCCGGATTGTTCTTTCATAAAATTACGGACAAAACGTGCCAGTTTGCCAAAGGTAAGTCCAAGCATATCTTGCACCACCAGCACCTGACCATCGGTCTGGTTGCCTGCACCAATGCCAATCACGGGCACTTCAGGAAAGAGCTGTGCAATTTCTTCGCCTAGCTGTGCTGGCACACATTCGAGCAATAAGATCGCAGCACCCGCATCAACCACAGCCTGACAGTCTGCAATCAGACGATCTGCGGCATCGCGTGTTTTCGCTTGCAGTTTATAGCCACCAAAAACATGGACCGATTGTGGTGTAAGGCCTAAGTGTACACATACAGGAATACCGTTTTGTGTCAAAACACGAACCGATTCACTCAGCCATGCTCCGCCTTCAATCTTGATCATTTGGGCGCCTGCCTGCATGACCTGTTTGGCACTTTTCAGGGCATCTTGTAAGGTGGCATAACTCATAAATGGCAAGTCTGTCATGATAAAGGCATGCTGATTACCACGACGAACTGCCGCAGTGTGATAGGCCATATCTTCGACCGTAACAGGTAGTGTCGAGTCATGCCCCTGGATGGCCATACCCAAAGAGTCACCAATCAAAATCGAATCGACTTGAGCGATTTCCATGGCTTTGGCCATGCTTGCATCGTAGCAAGTCAGGCACGAAAACTTACGCCCCTGCGATTTAAATTTTTTTAAGTCACTTAGACTAATCATTACGATGTCCTCTATCGACGTTTCCACATAGAAACGCGCTTATTCAGCCCAGTCACTCGCTGCCAAAACTGTCAGCGACGGCGCCTGTGCCAGCTTTAACTCATTTAAATGTTGACCTTTTACGACAAGGTTCTTATTCAGATCCAATAAGGGCACCACCACAAAATCGCGCTCCAAAAGCCCGACGTGTGGAACCGTAAGCCGCTCATGCTGAATCTCTTGATCAGCATACAACAGCAAATCCAGATCTAAGGTGCGCTCACCCCAGTGGCGCAAACGCACACGTCCTGCATCCTGTTCAAACTGCTGTAAATGATCGAGTAGTTCAAGCGGGTTAAGTGTTGTTTCAAGCTGTGCCACTGCATTTAAATAATGCGGTTGATCTTGCGGCCCCATGGGTGGGCTTTCATACAACCGTGAAACTCGAACCTGTCCAAGCTGTTTCAGCTGCTCTACAGCGCTGCGCAGAATCTCACGTGACTCACCCAGATTACTGCCCATCCCAATATACGTGGTGTAACTCATTGTGTCGGCCCGAAAACCACGTGCTGTAGATCACGCTGAACGCGCTTGCGCTTAAGAATAGGATGATCGGCAGATACCCCACTCTCAGTTGCACGCGACTGCGTAGCCCCCTGATGACGTGGCTCACGTGATTCAGGCTTGCTTTGTGCACGTCGGTCACGACGATTACGTGGTTCAGGCACATCAACCAATGGCTCGATGTCTAAACTTTCACGTGTATCGACTGGATCAAGCTGTTGCTTACGGCGCGATTTAGCACGCTGACGATTGTACTTCGCGATCATGGCTTCTTTGCCATCTGCATTAAGCAACTGGTACTGATCCCACCACTCGCCCATACCTTCGGTGGTTGAATCGCCTGATTTTTCGCGCAGTAGTAGAAAGTCAAAGCCTGCTCTAAAACGTGCATGCCCGGCTAAAGCTTCAATTTGCTGTGGTTTTGGATTGAGCAGTCGGGTTTGCATCTCCCACACTTCACGAATAAAGGTTTCGGCAAAACGTGGAATCACAGTACGGGTCGCTTGGCGTTTTAACACATCCAGACCAGCCTGCGCTCGCGCTTCGGCAGGCACTACACCTTTTTGCAAATAAAACTCACAGCGATCTGAAAATGAACGCCACAACAGTACAGCATAGAAAAACGCCGGATTAATGGTTTTTCCAATCTGGATACGCTGATCGGTATTACGCGCAGCACGCTCAATGAACGGGGTGATATCGGGTTTGACATCGGCAAACAATTGACGCCAGATATCAAACTCAATCAGCATCGGCAACACGCGTGCCAGATGCCCCATAGTAAAGAGCTTTTGTGATTCATCATAAAGTCGATGTGGTGATACATCGCGCAGCAATTGAGTCATCTCGACATCAAAAATTTTGAGAATCTCTGGGTCGATCGTAAAGTCGAGTTTTGCAGCAAAGCGCAATGTTCGGAGCATGCGCACCGGATCTTCTTCAAAACGCTGTGTAGGATCACCTAGCAGACGCAATGTTTTACTTTTGATATCGGCAACAGCATCACAAAAATCCAGCACAATCCCTTTACGTGGCTGATAGTACAGCGTATTGATAGAGAAATCGCGTCGGGCAAAGTCTTGCTCGATGGTTCCCCAGTTGTTATCACGTAAAATCATGCCCGAAGCACTGGTCACCGCTTTTTTGGGTGGTGCTCGAAAGGTCGCAACCTCAATCAGCTCACGCCCAGAATAGACATGTGCCAACTCAAAACGACGACCAATAATACGGCATCGACGCCCAAAAACCTCTTTGACCTGTGAAGGTGTTGCATTGGTTACAGCATCGAAATCCTTTGGATTAAGCCCGAGCATTAAATCTCGAACTCCCCCACCCACAATGTATGCTTCATAGCCTGCTTTGGTGAGACTATCGATCACATCTAAAATTGAAGCAGGTAACTGTGTGGTTGATAGCCCACATTTTGACGCGCGCAAAGTTTGCAAAAGACGCTGTCTCCTACGTCAGGACGTTAATAATAAGATGTTGCTAATCATATCTCTAACCTGAGTAAAGGGCAATTTGATTCTCTCACTGCTTTAACAGGTTCATCTAGATCGCTCAACACAGTTTAAATGGCCAAGCGATGACGATTTTTTTCAATGAATTTAGGCCCAATACCTTTCACTTTCTGTAAATCATCTACTGAGTTAAAGCGTCCGTATTGCTGGCGATACTCTACAATTGAGAGTGCCTTTTTCTCTCCTACCCCATGTAACTGCTGCAAGTCTTTGGCTGTCGCAGTATTGATATTCACTTTAGGGCCTGCGTTTGCCTGCAAGGAAGGTTTGGCTAAATAATAATTGGAGTGAGATGACTGTAGTCGTGCGTCGTGTGCCTGTTGCTGGCTTTTCCACGCTTGGTATTGCTGGTCAAACGCCTGAGCATACAAACTTGAACTGAATAGTAAACTGGTCAGTAGCGCGCACAAGGCGCTATAAAAAATTCGAATCATCATGTATGAACCGTTTTTAAATATTCTTTGGCCTGATCCCACAACTGATCCATCTCTTGGAGCGTCATGTCTTCAAGCACTTTATCTTGATGCTGTGCTTGCGCTTCTATATAAGCAAAGCGCTGTCTAAATTTGTGAATCGTGGCCAGCAATGCAGCTTCACTGGAGAGGCCTAGTTTACGTCCAACATTCACCAAAGAAAATAAACAATCACCAAATTCTTCAAAAATGTGATCGGGTGACTGCTCCTGCATGGCCTGCTCAAACTCATTCAGTTCTTCTTTGAGTTTTTCAAACGCATCTTGAGGCGTTTCAAAATCAAATCCAAGCTGAGCAGCCGTTTTTTGAATCGCCTGTGATTGATTGAGTGCAGGCCCTGGTTTGGTCTCATCTAGTCTGGATCGTGGTTTTCCTTGCTTTTCTTTGTGTTTGATCTGCTGCCATAAATGGCTCACCTCTTCAGGCGTAAGCGCATTGAATGATGCCGCATCAAACACATGCGGATGGCGACGAATCAGTTTTTCTGTCAGGGTTTGCACCACATCGTAAAAATCAAATGCACCTTGCTCTTGATACATCTGTGACTGAAACACCACCTGTAAAAGCAAATCTCCCAGTTCCTCACGAATCTCTTTGAGATCTCCACTCTGCACGGCAGCTTCAACTTCATATGCTTCTTCAATGGCATAGCGAGTGAGGCGCTGAGGGGTTTGCTCACGATCCCACGGACAATTTTCACGTAAGGTACGCATAATCTGTAGTAATTGATCCATGTTTCGTTCCTTTAAAAACTTGTAAGGCAGCGCCAGCAGGCACGAGATTGTCACCCTTGCCATGATGCCAAAACTCGGCGTAAGATCACAACCGATTCATCTTAAAATAATGAGTGCAATGATGAACAAAACTGTTTTTATTACAGGTGCAGGGCAAGGGATTGGCGCCGAAATTGCTCGAATTTTTTATCAACACGGCTATTATGTCGGATTGTTTGATGTGCAAGTTGAACAGGTCAAGGCTTTACAGCGTGAGCTTGGTGAGCGCGCGTTTGCAGGATATCTGGACGTTTGTGATTACTCAGCTTGGCAAGTTGCACTGGCAAATTTTGAAACTTGGGCTGGAGCACTGAATATTCTGGTCAACAATGCCGGTGTTTTGTATTCGGGGCCATTTGAAGACACCCCGATCGCCCATCATCAGCGTACACATCAAATCAATGTCGGGGGTGTGCTCAATGGGTGTCATGCTGCCTTGCCTTACCTTCAAAAAGCGCACCATGCACGTGTGATTAATCTCTCTTCCGCCTCGGCAATTTATGGGCAGGCTGATCTGGCATCGTATTCAGCCAGTAAGTTTGCCGTGCGTGGACTGACCGAAGCACTCGATGTCGAGTGGTCAAAATACAAAATACGCGTACTGGATGTCATGCCGCTTTTTGTTCAAACCGCCATGGTCGAGCAGATGAATGCAGCCAGTATTGAGCATATGGGGGTGCAATTGAGCGCTCAGGATGTTGCACGCGAGGTCTTTCGCTTGGCCCAAGCCACAGATCGCGGTTTATGCCCAACCCATACCCCAGTGGGTTTTAAGGCCAAGATCATGTTTCAGCTATCCAAGCTCAGTCCGCAGGTGCTGAATCGCTTGAGCAACCTCTGGCTCTCTCGACGCGACTAAATAAAATAGATATAAAAAAGGCCTGCCAATGCAGACCTTCTTTATGATTTTGAATTAGTTGCCTTGTATCAGACGACGTGCGCTAATGATACCCGGTTGCTGCTCCAAACGTGCCAACAAACGTGACAGTTGAGCCAGCCCTTTCACTTCAATCAACAGTTTCATATTGGCAATACCATCGGCTTCTGAAATGGTATTGACCTGACGGATATTGATTTGATCAGAAAAAATCACTTGCGTGAGGTCTTTGAGTAAACCACGACGATCATAAGCATCAATGACAATCTGTACGCTTTGACCTCGTGTTGGCTGCATTTCCCAATCGGCCTCAACGGCACGCTCAGGCTCCAGTTTAATCATACGCTGATAATCTGGACAGCCAATCTTGTGAATACTCACACCGCGATTTAAAGTGATATATCCACCAATCGATTCACCATGTACGGGCTGGCAGCACTGGGCAATATGCAGCTCGACGTTATCCAGACCATCGATCAAGATACCATGCGCCGATAAGGTATGGCTGGCACGCGGATTCAAGGTCGGTTTGAGCACCAGCTCAGGCTCGTCTTGATCCAGATGCATCTGACGATTAATCTGATTGATCAGTGCATGTAGGCTGATATCACCACTGACCAAGGCAATCATAATGTCATCGCCGGACTTCACATTAAAGTGCGACGAGTAATCATTCAGATCGATACTTTTAGGATGAATGGCCAGACGAGACAGTTCCTTGTTCAGGATGTCCTTGCCAATCTCCAAGTTTTTACTGCGATCTTGCTGACGGAACCAGTGGCGTAATTTGTCTCTGGCACGTGAGGTACGAATATAACCTAAAGAATTCACCAACCAGTCACGGTTCGGCTCACGGTCTTTTTTGGTCAAAATCTCGACCTGTTCACCGGTTTTCAGGGTATAAGTCAGCGGAACATAACGCTGATTGACACGCGCAGCGTAGCATTTATTCCCGACTTCGGTATGTACATGGTAGGCAAAATCGAGAACAGTCGAACCGCGTGGCAACTCCCTGATATCGCCATCACGACTAAACACATAAATTTTTTCAAAATCTTCAAAATTCTGGATTTCTTCAAAATTTTCGGTGTCATCATCGTTTTTATGCACCGTCGAATCGTTACGTTCTTGATAATGCTCGAGCACCGAACGTAATGAATGTAAACGATGATTAAACGAGTGATCGGTATTTTTCGCGCCTTCTTTATAGTTAAAGTGCGAGCACACGCCGAGTTCGGCTTCTTGGTGCATTTCATGGGTTCGAATTTGCACTTCCAGCGATTTGTTTTCTGCAATCACTGCCGTGTGCAAAGAGCGATAACCATTGGCTTTCGGATTGGTAATATAGTCATCAAACTGGTGCGGGATATGCCGCCAAATTTGATGCACAATGCCGAGCGAGTGATAGCACTCAGGCACATTTTTGACCAATACACGAAGTGCGCGAATATCATAAAGCTGATCAAAACTGAGGTTCTTGCTCTTCATTTTTCGATAAATCGAATAAATGTGTTTGACCCGACCCGTGATTTCGGCCTCAATGCCGTATTCACCCAATTCACCTTTGAGCTTCGAGATCACAAACTGAATATACTGTTCGCGCTCGAGGCGTTTTTCGTTTAATAATGAAGCAATTTCTTTATAACGCTCTGGAGCCAAGTAGCGAAAGGCCAGATCTTCGAGCTCCCATTTTAACTGGGCAATCCCTAAACGATGGGCCAAAGGTGCGTAAATGGTGAGAATCTCACGAGCAACACGCTCTTGACGCTCACGTGAAGATTTAGCCAGTTCACGTAAGGCAAAGGTTCGTTCTGCCAGCTTAATCAGTACCACACGAATATCTTCTGTCACGGCGATCAGCATTTTATATATGCCAGACAGATGCTCACGTTGATTATTATTAAAATGATCTTCCAGACGTTTGTTCTTTTCAATCATTTCAGAAAGCTTACCCATGGCCAAAGTGCCTTTGACCAAGCTATGGACATGCTCTCCGAATTTTTCTTGAACAATATTAAGCGGAATCACGCCCTCACGAACACTTCGATACAGTACAGCAGCGGATAAGGTGTCTTCATCGACATGCAAATGCGCCAAAATATCGGCCATTCCAATACCCGTAGTAAAGGTATTAGATGGATGATTGACAGTGCTTTCAAGCTCACTCTTTAAGGTGAGTTGAGCGACTTTTTCAAGTTGTTTTAGCTCAGCCCCGTCTAAAATATCCCCCACTCGCTTCACCCAAGCGGCCAAGTCGAGCTGGGTTTTTTCGGCATGTTCTACAGTCGTTTCCTCAGCTAACTCTGAAAGTCGCTCAGGCAACTGCTCACGTACTGTGACCATACCAATCTCCTATGGTGTTATAACTCATTTTTTAATCGTTTATCTCTTGAATTTTCTCAAATAAAGCAATCGACTCAACATGTTCTGTATGTGTAAACATGTCCATGACGCCTACTTTCTTCAACTGGTAACCTTTTTGTACCAGCACACCTGCATCCCTTGCCAGTGTTGCTGGATTACATGATACATAAACGATTCTTTTGGCCTCAAAGTTCGAAATATACTGCATAATTTCCAGTGCACCCGAACGAGGAGGATCAATCAATAATGCATCAAATCCTTGATTCGCCCAAGAATGATGCGAGAAGTCTTTTGTTAAATCTTGTGAAAAAAATTCAACCTGTTGTATCGCATTGAGTGCCGCATTTTCGTGGGCACGCTGAACCATTTTGTCACTGCCTTCTACGCCAACCACATGCCCGGTCTGCCCAACACATTGCGCCATAGGCAAAGAAAAATTGCCTAAACCACAAAATAAATCCAGCACCCGTTCACCTTTTTTCAGATCTAGCAAGTTACATGCCAAGGCAATCATTTGACGATTCACCCCAGCATTCACCTGAGTAAAATCAGACGGCGCGAAGTTAAAATTCAGATTGAATTCGGGTAAGGCATAACTCAAACGCATCGTTGCTTGAGGCTCGTCCAAGCGCTTAAGCTGTTCACTGCGACCCGCATGAACATAAAGTTGCCAATTTTTTTGCTGGCAAAATGCAAGCAATGCCTGACGATCTGTTTTGCCAAGTGCACCTAAGTGACGTACCACCAGTGCAATATCCTGATCACCCATGGCCAGTTCCAGATGTCCAATTTCAGCTTTGGCCGACAAAGATTGGATCAACTGATTCAGCTCTGGCAAAGCTGAAGATAAGGCTTGATCGAGCACTGGGCACTGCTGAATCGGGGTTAAACGATTACTGGCATGCTCACGAAACCCCATCACCAACTGATCTTTGGCGGCGATGTAGCGTACGCCTATCCGAGCACGACGGCGGTAGTCGTCACGATCTGAACGAATGGGCGCAAGCCATTCTTGCACATCGAGTCCTGCAAAGTGCTGTAAATGCGACTTTAAAACATCTTGTTTGATCTTGATCTGCTCTGAAGCGGCAATATGCTGCATGCTGCAACCACCGCATACGCCATAATGAGGACAAATTGGATCGACGCGAAGCGATGATTTACCCTCTAAGATTTCCAGCACTTCACCTTCTTCAAAGCGCTTGGTGGCGTGGGTAATTTTAGCCAAAACGGTTTCGCCCGGAAGTGCATAACGGATAAATGCTTTCTTACCGTGCTTGTCTAGCGGGTGGTCATTAGACTGACCGAAATGTGCAATCCCTCGTCCTTCATGTGAAAATGATTCAATCTGAAACGTATAGCGCGTGACAGATGGAGAACGAGATGGCGCTTGCTTTTTCAAAAGAGACCTTCTTCCTGCTGTTCAGGAAAATCATGTGAAGTAAAGGTGGTATGTGCCGCAGTGCGTTGCCAAACCGCTAAAAAGTCAGCCTGTTGGGGCTGCTGCTGCAAATATCCAATTGTAGCCTGAATCCAGCCTTGATGTTCTTCACGCTGCAACTGCCCTTTAAGCAATAACCAGCGCAAATAAATCAGCCATGTATTGAGCACATCACCTTCGCAATAACTGCTCAGCTTCAGCCACTCGGCCTGCTGAACATAAGCAGGCACATGATAGCCATTTTCACCACGCTTGCCGGGTAAGCCCAGCACGCAGGCGACATCATCAAGTTTCTGAAAATTACGACCATTAAACATGGCCATCACATCCATTAAATCCACATGACGATGGTGATAACGGTTCTGATAGTTATTATAGCGCTTTTGTTGGTCTAACTCACCCTGATCAAACAAACTGGGTGCAGAAAGTCCATGATACATGGCGCGAAACAAAATTACCGGCAAGTCAAATTGTGAACCATTCCAGCTCACCAAGGTCGGATGGCGCTTGTCAAAAATAGAGAGAAACTTGGCCAGTAGCTCGGCTTCACTCCAATGTTCTTGACTAAACGAAAACAAGCGTAAGCCTTGTTCATCGATCCATAGACCAGAAATACACACAATTTCATGTAGTGCTAGACGCTGAAAATCTGTTCCAGATTCTTGACGACGCAATTTAGTTAAGGCCTGCTCTAGATCATCTTGTGGTAAATCCAGATGATACAAATGCGCTCCGGCCTTTAAATCGGTCAAGGTTTCAATGTCGAAAACCAACGTGGGAAAACGCATTTTATTCTCACAAATCGAGTAAAATTAGTCTTTCACCGAAAATAGTCCGGTCGACAGATAACGATCACCACGGTCGCAAATAATGCACACAATCACGGCATCTGGCTGCTCTTGAGCAATTTTAAGCGATGCCCAAACCGCGCCACCCGAAGATGTGCCCGCCGAAATTCCTTCTTCACGCGCTAAACGGCGCATGGTTTTTTCTGCTTCGATTTGTGGAATATCAATAATACGATCGACACGTGACGGTTCAAAAATCGTCGGTAAATATTCTTGTGGCCAGCGACGAATACCCGCAATACTTGAGCCTTCAGATGGCTGTAAACCCACAATCTGAATCTCAGGATTTTGTTCTTTTAGATATTTCGACACGCCCATAATGGTGCCTGTGGTTCCCATAGAGCTGACAAAATGCGTGATTTTGCCCCCCGTTTGCGACCAGATTTCTGGGCCGGTGGTCAGATAATGTGCCTGAACATTGTCTGGATTTCCAAACTGGTTCAAGACCACACCCTTGCCCTCTGCCTGCAAACGAAGCGCCATATCTCGGGCGCCTTCCATGCCCTGTTGCTGGGTCACTTCAATCAGCTCAGCGCCATAAGCCAGCATTGCATCTTTGCGCTCTTGGCTCATATTGTTGGGCATGATCAGCTTCATTTTATAGCCACGCATAGCGGCGACCATCGCCAGAGCGATGCCTGTATTGCCACTGGTGGCTTCAATTAAGGTATCGCCCGGTTTGATGTCACCGCGTTTTTCAGCTTGCATAATCATGTTATATGCAGGGCGGTCTTTTACCGAACCAGCCGGGTTATTCCCTTCTAGTTTTGCCAGAATGGTCGCTTGTGTCTGTGCGCCAACACGCTGTAAACGCACCAACGGCGTCTTTCCAACATAATGGTCTAACAAAAACTCATCGGCTAAAAAATCAGGTTCTGCTGTGTTCATGCTTAACACCCAAATCAAGGTGACGCCTATTGTATGAAAAAAACACCTCGGCTGCACTCCTTTCACTCAGCTTTTTCTTGGGGATGATTAAAGCACCATCAGTTTGACCCAAAGCATGCTAATATGCCGCTCATCGGGATAGATCTGATTGGGCTATGTCAAATTTTAATAAAAAGTTATCCAAACGCTTACAGTTAAACCATGCCTATGGTCAATTAATCGCGTTGATTTTTGTTCCAATTTTAGTGTTGGCCGCGGTGGGAACCGTATTGGTCCTCAATGAAACTGGTGCAGCCGCCCAATCTCAGCAGCGTCATACTGCCGCTGCCTTATTAACACGCTATGAACATACCGCCAGCAATTTACTCAGACTGGTAGAATTACGTCCCGACCAGTACGATCAGGCACTTCGGATCATGCAAAGCATGTACAACGAACGCTACCTGAAACGTGCCGCGATTATCGATCAAAAAGGCCAAGTCTCGTTAAGCATCGGCTATCGCGATACGCGCTTTTGGCCCAAAATTCCAGATATGATCTTTTTTGGCCCCATCAGCCATAACCACAACAATATTTACGGCCAGCGCATTCAATCCAGCAATAATCGACCGATGTGGCTGGTGGTGGAAATGGACAATCAACCGCTACAGATTGCCCATTATCGGGTTTTCACCGTATTGATTGTCACGGCCTTGATCACCTTATTATTATTGCTGCTGTGTTTGAACTTTTACTCACGGCGCTGGATTGCGCCGATGTACGAGATTCGGATGCAATTGCAACGCCTCAATGCCGATACGCTCGATCAGCATATGGTAATTAACAGTACTGGCGAGCTGCGCTTGCTACAGCGTGATATTGCCAATGTGGTCAAACGCTTACACTTTAGTTTCTTAGAGCTAAAAGAACATACCGAGCAAACCGAAGACGATTTGCGTCGCACACTCGATACACTTGAAGTGCAAAATATTACCTATCGCCAAGCGCGTGATCAGGCCATTTCAGCCAATCAGGCCAAATCGGTTTTTCTGGCCAATATCAGCCATGAGTTGCGTACTCCACTCAATAGTATCGATGGTTTTATCCATTTATTACTGCGTCAGCAAAGCTTAAGTAATGAGCAACGTTTATACTTGCAAACCATTCGTAAATCATCGGCACATTTACTGGCGCTGATTAACGATGTACTCGACTTCTCAAAAATCGATGCCGGTAAGCTTGAACTTGAAACGGCGGCATTTAATTTAGAAGAAGCTATTTTTGATGTGATGGATATGCTCTCGCCGCTGGCGGCACAAAAGCATATCGATATGGCCTTTTATTATGGCGATAACATTCCTGAAATCGTGAATGGAGATGCGCTACGCGTCAAACAGATTTTAACCAATCTGATTTCCAATGCGATCAAATTTACCCCAGATGGTGAAATTATCGTTCGGGTTCGAATGGAACACGATGATATTGGTCAGTGCCTGCTACATTTTAGTGTGCAGGACAGTGGCATTGGTTTAAGTGGTACCGACCGCAAGAAACTGTTTGAGTCGTTCTCACAAGGCGATGCATCGGTAACACGTCAGTTTGGCGGTACAGGACTTGGACTTGCCATTTCCAAACAGCTGGTGCAACTCATGCACGGTCATATTGGTTTTGAAGACAACCAAGAACGTGCACCAACCGAAAAAGGCTCAACATTCTGGTTTACTGCACAATTTAAAACCGAAGACGATATTATTCCAGAGTACCCGCAATTTCCTCAACTGCATGTGGTGTCGTATCTTGCCCATCCAGCCACAGCTAATATTTTGCGGCATTATCTCGAAAACTATCGCGTCAATCACACCGAAATCACTTCGATTTTGGAACTCTTTAGCCGTCTGAATCATTTGAGCTCAAAAGAAAATACTTGGCTGATTGTCGATCATAGTGGCGATACCCAAGCGCTGCTCAAAGAGATTCGCCAGCGCTATACCGGTAATTTAGCGGTGTATGGCTACCAGATGGCACTTGAGCCAAATATGCTCAATGACTATCGTGCACGACCGTTATATCAGCCGCTGAGTCGAAGCGCACTGGTTCAGCTTCTGAGTAACCAGCCGATTTTTGAGCATCAACCCGAACAGTTTAATGGCCGGGGCCTGCATGTATTGGCGGTCGATGATCATCTACCTAACCTGATTGTGCTTGAGGCGTTGTTGAGCGAGCTGAATGTCACCACCACCAAAGCACTTAGCGGTCAGGAAGCTTTAAATATTATCGAACAACGCATCGAACAAAAAGAAAAGCCGTTTGATTTGGTATTCATGGATATTCAAATGCCAGTTATGTCGGGCATCGATACCACGCGTGCCATCCGCTCACTTGAATCGACACTAGATAACAACATGCGCCTACCGATTATTGCATTGACCGCGCATGCACTGGCTGATGAAAAGCAAAAGCTGTTAAAAGTCGGCATGGATGACTACGTGACCAAACCGATTCAGATGGAACAGATCATTCACATTTTGAATCAGTGGAGCAAAGCCGATTTTGATAGCCCAGCAGCAAATGAGCATCAAATTTTGATCGATGCACTCGACCCGTCTATTTTAGACTGGCAGCAAAGTTTACAGCTTGCAGCCAATAAAGAAGATTTGGCCTTCGATCTCCTTAAAATGCTGGTCGATAGTTTTGATACTGAATTGAACGAAATGGAGCAACTCATCGAGCTGGAGGATTTTCCACAGCTTGAACATGTTTTGCATCGTTTATATGGTGCAACGCGCTATGTGGGAACCCCGAAACTGCAACAGGTAGCCGGCGAATTTGAACAGTTTGTCTCGACTTTGCGTAAAGAACGCCGCAAGGCAGATGCTGCGTTTATTCAGGAAACTCAGATACGGTTTGAAGCACTCAACTTAAGTATTCGTGAAGTTGAGGGTGCGGCCAAGCATATATTGTCTGAGCGTGATTAGCTCAAGCCCTGTGACTGATGTGTTCGTGTTAATTTTGAAGCACATGCTATGCTGAGCTGAATAACAATTTAAATGAACACGAGTGCTCAAACATGGAACTGATCAAACTCAGCATACAAAATGGTATTGCAGAGGTGCGCTTAAACCGACCAGAAAAACGTAATGCCATGAGCTTTGCTTTGCTACGTGAGCTGATTGTGACGGCCAAAACCATAGAAAAAGATCGTCATATTCGCTGTGTAATTTTAAAAGGTGAAGCGCAGGTTTTTAGTGCAGGGATTGATTTAAGTGATTTAAATAACCCTAAAAATCGAGCCTATGCCGCGTGGGAGCTGATCAAACCGGGCGAAAGTCTGTTTCAAAAAGCTTTTTTAATTTGGCAACGCTTGCCTATTCCAGTGATTGCGGTACTCGAAGGTTATTGCTTTGGTGCTGGTATGCAACTGGCTCTGGCTGCCGATATTCGCATTGCGCATCCAGATACCCAGCTTTCGATCATGGAAAGCCGTTGGGGACTGGTTCCCGACATGGGGCTTACACGCTCACTAAAAGGACTGGTCGGGCCAGATCTGGCCAAAGAACTCACTTTAAGCGCACGTATTTTCGATGCTCAATATGCAAAAACCGTCGGATTGGTTACTCATCTTGCAGAGGAGCCACATCAAGCTGCAGAGCATTTAGCTGTTGAATTTCTACAGCGCTCTCCAGATGCCGTGGCCGCAGCCAAGTCAGTTTTAAATGCCATGGAACATGCACCTCATCGTGCATTACGGCTAGAGAAACTTTGGCAATTAAAGTTATTATTGGGTAAGAACAGCCGCCTTGCTCGGCAAAAAGACAAACACCCAGAGGTGGAATTTCTGCCTCGACAATATAAATAAACAAGGACTGATGTATGCGCTTTGATCTTCACACGCCCGTTGCATTTATAGGTATGGGACTTATGGGTAGCCGAATGGCGACCCGACTGATTCAGGCCGGCTTTCAAGTCGCGGTATGGAATCGAACTCAAAGTGCATGCGATGTATTGCTGGATATGGGCGCTGAATTGCTTAAATTTGAAGATCTGGGCAATTACCCCCTCATTTTAACCTGTGTTGCGGACGATGCCGCCATGCATGATGTCTTTGCTCAAATGCAGCCGTATTTGAAAGCCGAGCAAGTAATTGTCGATTTTTCAAGCTTGTCGGTTGAGGCGACTCACCAACTGGCCAAACAGGCCGCACAGCATAAAGTGATCTGGATTGACTCACCTGTTTCGGGCGGGACAGCCGGCGCTGAACAAGGCACCTTGGTGATCTTTGCCGGTGGTGATCCTGCTGTGATTCAAGACTTGAATCTACTCTATAACATCTTGTCACAACGTGTGACCCGTATGGGAGATGTCGGAACTGGGCAAGCAACCAAAATTTGCAATCAACTCATTGTCGCGGCCAACAGCGCTCTGATTGCTGAGGCTGTAGCACTGGCTGGTCGAGCCGGTGTAGATACCACTTTGCTGGCACCCGCGCTGGCGAACGGATTTGCAGACTCCAAGCCATTTCAGATTTTGACACCGCGCATGGCCAAGCAGGTTTTTGAGCCGGTGCAATGGAAAGTCCAAACCCTTGCCAAAGACTTAAACAATGCGGTGCTGCTGGCACAGCGCTGTAACCTGCATATTCCAGTTGCGATACAAGCCTTGAGCCAGTTACAAGCGCACCAAGAAAATGGCTATGCACAGCAAGATTTAGCTACTATGATCAAACATGTAGATGATGTAAATCACTAACAGAAAAGGATATTCATGATGAGTCAGTTGGCTGTTAATTTATCCATGATCTTTACGGAAGTACCTTTAATTGAACGCTTTGCGCTGGCGCGCCAACATGGCTTTCAGCACATCGAAATTCAGTTTCCGTATGAGCTGTCTATTGAGCAAATTCAGACACAGTTGCATGATCACCAACTCGATTTATGTCTGATCAATGTACCTGCTGGCGATTTAATGCAAGGTGGAAATGGTCTGGCGGGTGTACCCGGCCAAGAGCAGGCTTTTGCGCAGGCTTTGCAGTTAGCGATTGATTATGCCACCGCATTAGATGTGCCACGGGTGAATATTTTGGCGGGCAAGCAGCCATACGACTACGATCTATTGCCTTGCCTGAATACTTTGGCAAGCAATCTTAAACTTGCCTGCAACCTGTTAAGCACACATCATATTCAACCCTTGATTGAAATGATCAATGGTACCGATATGCCACGCTTCTTAATTCAAAACACGGCACAGGCTCAAGAGATGCTTGAAGCGGTTCATCACCCTGCACTCAAGCTACAATACGATTGTTATCATATCGCCATGATGGGCGAAGATGTATTAGAAGAACTCAAAGAAAACATTCACGACATCGGACATATTCAGTTTGCTGATTGTCCCGGTCGCCACCAACCCGACACAGGCCAGCTCAATTTTGAGCAGATATTTGCTTGGCTACAAAGTAGTCATTATTCGGGTTTTATTGGCGCAGAATATCGGCCACGCGCATCATCGAGCGACTCTTTTGACTGGAAATCAAAATATTTCTCTGATGATGTAAACACTTAGTTTGAATTGACAGTTTTTTAAACATTTTTTTTCAAACTCAACCGACAGGAAAAATTGAAATTCGGGCGTAAAGACGCTATATTAAACAATGAGTAATTGTCAGGAAACTATACCCTTTATGAATTTAGAACCATCGCCCAGCGCTTCTAATTCTCACGATCTCGCCATGAATTCTACGTCGCAGAATGTACAAGGCTGCCTAAAAGTCGTACATGATGCGCTCACCGATGTAAAAGCAAAAGATATTTTAGAAATTGACGTTCGTAACATCAGCAATGTTGCAGACGCCATTGTGATTGCCAGTGGTACTTCTACCCGTCATGTTAAAGCCCTTGCAGACAACGTTGCAGACGAAGCACGTAAAGCAGGCTATCGCCCGATCGGAATCGAAGGCGAACGCGACGCCGAGTGGATCTTAATCGATCTAGGTTATGTCGTGGTACATGTGATGTTGCCAACTGCTCGTAAATTTTACGACCTTGAAAGCTTGTGGCGCAATGCACCAGAAGCAATAGCTTAAAGTTAAGCATATAAAAAAGCGACCTGAATGGTCGCTTTTTTATGATTAAGATTTAGTCTCACACCTAAGCCTTGCGATAATGTTTTTTTTACTTCAGTGCCGTTTTTCACTTCGTTTGAAGCCTTAAGATGCAAAAAGAACATGCCACCGTAGATGGCAGTCAGTAAAATTAAAACAGTAATCGTGTCCGACTTGCCATGTTGTATAAAAATAATCCACGCCAATACCAACATCATCGCATATAAACCCATCATACATCGATGCGTATAAAATAAAGCTTTATTCATTCGTAAAAAAACCACCCGCAGGTGGTTTTCGTTTTAGCTCAGATTAGTGACCATTGCCATTAATGGCTTTGGTCATATCTTCCACCACTTTCTTGGCATCACCAAAAATCATCATGGTTTTTTCGTTATAGAACAAATCATTATCCAGACCTGCATAACCTGTTGCCATTGAACGTTTGATCACCATAATGGTTCGTGCCTTGTGTGCTTCCAAAATCGGCATACCATAAATTGGAGAGCTTGGGTCATCTTTCGCAGCCGGATTGACGACGTCATTGGCACCAATCACAAGCACGACGTCGGTTGCTGGAAAATCAGAGTTAATCTCATCCATTTCCAGAATATCTTCGTATGCCACATCTGCTTCTGCTAACAATACATTCATATGGCCCGGCATACGCCCCGCCACAGGGTGAATTGCGAAACGCACTTTTACGCCTTGCTCTTTGAGCAATTCACAAAGTTCTTTTACTGCGTTTTGTGCACGACCTTGCGCCATACCATAACCTGGTACGATCACCACACTATCTGCATTCGACATCAAGAAGCCTGCATCATCTGCCGAACCTGAACGATGGTTACGTTGAACCTGCTCACCTTTGGCAGCACCCGCAACCGCAGCACCGCCCATTGCGCCACCAAACAAGACATTCAAAATGTTACGGTTCATGGCTTTACACATAATGTAAGACAGAATCGCACCCGATGAACCCACCAGAGAGCCTGCTACAATCAGCATGTTATTTTCTAATGTAAAACCAATCCCTGCTGCCGCCCATCCAGAGAATGAGTTGAGAAGTGACACCACCACTGGCATATCACCGCCACCGACAGGCGCAATCCAGACCCAGCCAAAGGCCAGTGCCAGTGCAGTCATTGCCCAGAACGCCGTCATGTTGCCCGTCGAGAAGAAGTAAAAACCACAGGCAAGCATTGCAATAAAGATAATGGCCTGCACTGGCTTTACCCAAGCGCCAGAAATGGTTTTGGCCCATTTCTTTGCAGCCAGTTTACCGTAGGCAAAAACCGATGCAGTAAAAGTAATTGCGCCGACAAAGCAACCTACAAACAGCTCAAACAAATGTACTGGGCTCATGTGTGCATGCTGAACGCCCGCAGCAGTCAACGCTGCTTCGTTTTGTTCAAACAGAACTGTTAATTGGTTGTTGTGCAAAATTGCCGCAATAGCAATCAGTACCGCTGCCAGACCCACCAAGGAGTGCATCAGTGCAACCGTTTCTGGCATTTGTGTCATTGGTACCGTCCGTGCGCGCACAATCCCCACAATTGCACCCAGCACCATCGCCCCCACAATCATCCAAACCACAGGATGATCAGCCACAAAGAACGTGGTTAATACCGCAATCGCCATACCGATCATGCCGTAGCGGTTACCCGAAATTGCTGTTTTAGGTCCAGACAATCCGCGAAGCGTCATAATAAACAGGACTGCACCGATCAGGTAGAACCACTCTGCGTTTGCTCGAATAAATTCCATGTTTTCGTCCTCTTATTTTTTCTGCTTCGGCTTAAACATTTCAAGCATGCGCGCTGTTACAGCGAAGCCACCAAAAATGTTAATACTGGCCAAGAACACCGCAATAGCACCCAATACACTCACGACATTGATGCTTTGAAAATCGACACTGCCTTCTACACCAATCATGGGTAAACCCACGGTTTGGATCATCGCCCCCACGATGATAATGGAAGACAATGCATTCGTGACCGCCATCAGCGGTGTGTGCAATGCAGGCGTAACGCCCCATACCACGTAATAACCTACGAAGATGGCAAGGACGAAAATTGTAATCGTTTCAACCATGAGTATTCTCCTTAACCACGCTTGAGCAGTACATGACCGCCATGAGTGACCAATAGGGCTTTTTGAATTTCTTCTTCTGGATTGATGGCAAAATTCTTGTCTTGATCAAACAGTGTTTCAACAAAATTGAATACATTACGTGCGTATAGTGCTGAAGCTTCTGTCGACAAGGTCGATGGAATATTTGGAACACCTAAAATCTTCACACCATTTTCGGTGAATACCGTTTCGCCGACTTTAGAGCCTTCAACATTACCGCCTGTTTCGACGGCCATATCCAAAATGACTGAACCCGGTTTCATTTTGGCCACGGTTTCCGCTTTAATTAGACGTGGTGCATTTCGACCCGGTAATAGCGCAGTCGTAATGACGATATCGGCATTGGACACTGCTTTATCGACAATGGCTGCCTGATCCTTGATGTACTGCTCACCCGGCGTCCAGCCATATCCATTTTTGGCAGCTTCATCGGCACGCGCTTGCTCTTCAGGTGACATCGGTACATCTAACCACTTACCCCCAAGCGATTCGACTTGCTCTTTAGCCGTTGGGCGTAAATCGGTGGCTTCAACCACTGCCCCTAAGCGTTTGGCTGTGGCAATCGCCTGAAGGCCTGCCACCCCAACCCCCATAATCACCACACGTGCAGGTTTTACAGTACCTGCTGCGGTCATGAGCATCGGGAACATGCGCTGGTATTCTGCTGCTGCCAGCAAAACCGACTTATAACCCGCCAAGTTGGCTTGAGAAGACAACACGTCCATGTTTTGCGCACGAGACAACGTACGTGGCAACAACTCTAGAGCAAATGCAGATACGTTTTGACTGGCAAAGGTATCTAGGTCTGGATTTCGATATGGATCAAACATCGCCACAACGGTTGTATGTGCAGCTAACTTTTGAATTTCGTCACCTTGAGGTGCTCGAACTTTCAAAATCAATTGACTACCCGAATAAACATCTTCCGTAATGGTAGCGCCTACCTGTTCATAAGCGCTGTCGATATACGCGGCTCTTACCCCTGCTCCACGCTCAATCAAGACGCGATGGCCAGCACTGATCAACTTTTTCACTGTCTCTGGTGTCGCTGCGACACGATTTTCACCAGCGATCGTTTCTGTTGGGATTCCGATCTGCATGAGCATTCCTCAAGCTAATTTTCTTAAGTACAAACACCGTAGTAAACGATGTTCTCCCCCAGGTTATGTTTTGTTCATTTTTTGGATTCTAATTGAACTTTTTTAAATTACCACCCACTATTTATTTAATAAATACCTATATTTTGAACTAATGATTCATCTTTATACCTTAAATCTATAAAATAGGAGAGTTTGACTAAAAATTAAAAAACGACTCAAGATGCTATTTTTTAGATGAAATTTTCAATGAATTCGGTACAAACAGGATCCCTGTGTGCCATTTTTGCTGCTTTTTTATTCAGCACCAAAGCCATTTTTATCAAACAGGCTTACGCCCTCTCTCCTTTGGTTGATGCAACCACCTTAATGGTGCTTCGAATGGGAAGTGCTTTACCCTTCTTTATACTTATTTGCTGGTTAAATCGGCATCATAATCAAGGCATTCATATAAAAGATTGGCTCATTTTAGTTTTTGCTGGGCTATTGGGCTATTATTTCGCCAGCTGGTTAGACTTTGTGGGGCTGATGTTTATTAGTGCTTCACTTGAACGCATTATTTTATTTTTGTATCCCACGCTCACTGTTTTGGCCTCAAGTTTAATTTATCGTCAAAAATTAAATGCAAAAACTTGGTTTGCCATTTTTTTGAGTTATGGAGGAACGGTTCTGGTCATGCTACAAGAAGGCAAAATCGCACCAAGTCAGGGCAATCTGTGGATCGGCTGTAGCGTCGTATTTGCCAGTGCCATCGCGTTTGCAGCGTATTTATTATTGACCCCTCATCTTATTAAAAAATTTGGTTCATGGAATTTTAACGGTTTGGCGCTGAGCGTAGCCTGCGTAGGCACATTGCTTCATTTTTTCGTTGGCACTACACACCCTATACACACACTCATGCAGTTGCCAACCGGTGTTTGGCTATATGGCATTGGTCTTGGTTTTTTCGTTACCGTTTTACCAACGGCTTTATTAATGCAAAGTATTCAGCGCTTGGGGGCTTCACAGTCTGCCATGATTGCCTCAATTGGCCCCATTCTTACCATTATACTCGCTGTCTTGTTTCTCAATGAACATTTAAATCTTTGGCAATGGATCGGATGTGGGCTCAATATCATCGGTGTTTTAATGATTAGCTTAGGCAAAAGCCGATTAAAACATTAATCGATCACGTGTGATGGTGCTTACACGTTGCGGGTTTAATTTACGTCATTGAACTAAAAAAGAGCTTTATTCAGATTCAATTCTCAACAGATGAAAATCTTGCCGATTTTCATGATGCGAAAGTCAAAACACGATATAATCAGCATGCTTTAACTTCCTCAGCATCAACCTAAGCTTGATGCTATTCATTCAGACTGTCGTAATCGTCTAGTCGTAAGATCGATTTAAATTCATTTTTGAATGACATTCTGAATTTATCTTGTGTCACTACATAAACACCGTAATTGCTTTTTGAACTCTGATATCTGCATTTTCCGTCAGGTGAACCGAGTGGCAAACCAATAAACTTACGGACTTAACCGCAATCATTTAAACCATGTGAGATGAGAATATTCCATGCAAGAAACATCTGATATTAGCCAGAATAAAAAATTACTTTGGTTGATGGCGCTTGCATGTGGTCTGACTGCGGGCGCAAACTACTTTTGCCAACCACTAATCAATTCGATTCAACATGCCTTTGGGGTTACCACAGCCCAAGCCCAGTTAACCGTTACCTTTGCGCAAATGTCGTATGCTTTTGGCCTACTTTTGATTGTGCCTCTGGGCGATATTGTCAATAAAACCAAATTCATTCCGTTATTGATGGCCTTGGCTGGTGTAGGACTTTTGATCTGTGCTACATCCGTGAATTTAACCATGCTCTGGATCGGAACCGTGATTACGGGGCTGTTTTCGGTTGCAGCTCAAGTCTTGATTCCGTTTGCCACCATGACCGTGCGGCCTGAAAAAATAGGCGAAGTGGTTGGATTCTTAATGAGTGGATTGCTGGTTGGCATTTTACTTTCGACCAGCTTGTCAGGGTTACTGTCGCAATTGGTCCATTGGAAACTGATTTATGTGGTTAGTGCAGTACTCATCTTTATTTTAGCCTTTAAACTAAAATCCGAACTGCCTTATGCCATGCGCATTCGAATGAAATACAGCGATGTATTTAAATCGATGGCTGAACTGTTGGTGAGTGAAAAGCGCTTATCGATTCGGGCCTATGCAGGCGCGGGTGCATTTGCTTCGATGAGTGTGATTTTCTCGACCATTGCCGTGTATCTGTCTTCCGCACCCTTTCATTTGCAAGATATGTGGATAGGCTTGGTGAGCTTGGTGGGAGTATTTGGGGCTTTGTCTTCCCAGTTTGTAGGGAAATATGCCGATCGTGGCTATGGAACGCTGTTTACTTTTCTGGGCTGTGGTTTTTTAATTTTAAGCTGGGTGATCTTTTATTTTTCTTCGGCTGGATTGGGGCTGTATTTAATTGGCTTTGCCACGACGAATCTCGGTTTGGCATTTGTGCATTCGTGCAATCAAAATATTATTTTTCGAATTCGTCCCAATGCCAAATCTCGCCTGAATGCCATTTATATGACGCTATATTTTGGTGGCGCTGCAACAGGTTCTGCGATTGGTACCTATGCATGGAATCATGGTGGATGGGTATATACCTGCATGGCAGGTTTGGCACTGGCCGTCTTTGCCACCTTCTTTGCGCTTTTAGATTATTTGCTGTATCGGAATAAAAAACCCAATGTGGCGTGAGAAACATCCCCAATTGCACAATTTGGGGATTTAGCATAAACCGCGTATAATTTGTGCCCTTGTTGCACACTCATTGTTTGGATCTGTTTTCATGAAATCATCACTAGAGACGTTAAAGCCCCGTATTTCGGTTGCCCCGATGATGGATTGGACGACCAAGGACTACCGCTTTTTTGCTCGCCTATTTAATCCGAATGTGGTGTTGTACACCGAAATGGTCACGACAGGCGCGATTTTATTTGGTGATGCCAAACGCCATCTCGATTACAGCCATGAAGAACATCCTATTGTGCTACAACTGGGTGGTTCAAATCCCAAAGATCTGGCCGAATGTACCAAAATGGCACAAGATTGGGGCTATGATGAAGTCAATCTCAATGTTGGCTGTCCAAGTGACCGTGTACAAAACAATAAAATTGGCGCATGTCTGATGGCAGAACCCGATCTCGTGGCCGAATGTATTGCACAAATGCAACAGGTCGTTGATATTCCTGTACACGTTAAGCATCGTATTGGCATTGATGACATGCAGTCTTACGATGAAATGCTGAATTTTGTAGATACCGTGGCAAAGACTGGCTGCCGCCATTTTGTTGTCCATGCCAGAATTGCCATACTTAGAGGGTTATCGCCTAAAGAAAACCGTGAAATTCCGCCGCTACGCTACGAAGATGTATACCGACTCAAACAAGAACGCCCAAATCTCTATATCGAAATCAATGGTGGCATTAAAAGCGTTGCGGAAACACAGCAGCATTTACAACATGTTGATGGCGTGATGATTGGTCGCGAAGCGTATCATAATCCTTACTTACTGGCAGAACTGGGGCAGTTGTGGAACCTGACGCCTCCAGATCGATTTGAAATCATGCACAAAATGCTCCCGTATATCGAACAACGATTGGCTGAAGGTGCACCACTGTCGATTATCACGCGCCACATTTTAGGCCTGTTCCAGAACTTGCCGGGTGCACGTAAATGGCGACAAGCATTAAGTGGTGGAAACGCCAAAACTCTGCATGATATTGATCGGGCACTGCATCAGATGGCAGAAAGCTTAAGCCGTCGCGATACGGTCAGTATTGAGCAAAGTGTTTAAATCAAAATAGTGTCATGACTTCCAATTTTCGTCATGGCACTTCTTTATGTGCTTCGTACAAACAATTGTCTAAAAAATCTTCATTCATCTCTTTTTTCACAGCACTAAGCGTCTGATTTAACGTGCAATTGATTTAAAAATAACCACTTTGTGAAATATTATTACATAGCTTAAAAAATTCTTTAAGATTCGACCTGTAGGATGAGCCGGTCAGGAAATTACATCATTTGCACAGCGACTTAAAAAACGTAGGGATGAAGTTCAACCATGATTTATGACGGACAAGCTGCCGATTATTATCCAACGCAGAACACAACAGAAAGAACAATTATTGAATCTTCAAGCCGGTCATCTGGTCCGTTTTCTTTTTCCTCTGAAAAAGCAGGACGTAGTCAGATTGATGTGCATAAATTTGTCTCAAAATTACAAACAATGAGTGGATTTACCAGCACGGCTAAATGCGCCAAGATGGTTCGTATTGCCCTAGAATCTGCGGGCGCAAAGATTCAGAGCCATCCTGTCGCTGCTTCGGACTGGGGAGATACGTTAAAGAAAATTGGCTATCGCCAAATTCAACCTGCATTTGACCACCCAAAAGTCGGCGATATTTATATTATTAAGCGCACCAAAAACCATGTATATGGTCATATCGCAGGTTATAGTGGCAGCCAGTGGATTTCTGACTACAAACAACCGAGCTACAACGTATATCGCGATGATGACGTGAGCTACAGTTATTTTAGACCAGGCGCAGACGACGACAATTAAAGCGGATTATTCGTCTAAATTTATGCGTGCTGTTTGATTTTGTGATTTTTCAGATCGAGCTTTTTAAGCACTTCTGCCACGGCGACCATGGCAAAGCTTGATGTCACGACCACCGCAGAGCCATATCCGCCGCAGCGTAATCCCGCCGCTGCGCACACCTCTGCACTGGAAAATGGATTATCAATCGAATAAATACAGGTAATGCCAAACTTCTCTTTGGGCTTTTTACAAATGCCTTTGGCCCGCAACTGACTTCTTAGCTTGGCCAGCATCGGGTCTTGTTCGGTTTTAGACAAATCTGCAACGCGAATTTTAAGCGGATCCAGTTTGCCACCTGCTCCACCAGACACAATTAACGAAATCTTATTGAAACGACAGTGCAGCATCAGTGCAAGTTTGGCTTTGACATCATCAATACAATCCAGCACCACATCGGGTTGATCAGCCAATATATCTGCAACATTATCGGCCGATAAAAAATCATCAATCACATTGACCTGAATTCGCGGGTTGATCTGACGGCAACGCTCCGCCATGATCGCTGCTTTTTCTTGCCCCAAGGTCGATGATAATGCAGGCAACTGACGGTTAATATTCGATGCAGCCAGCACATCCATATCGACCAACGTTAATTGAGCAATTCCCGTGCGCGCCAAGGCTTCAACCGCCCAACTCCCGACACCGCCAATTCCAATGACCATGACATGGCTTTGTTCATAATGATGAAATGCTTCATCACCATAAATTTTGGCAACGCCTGCAAAACGGCGTTCATATTCATCGTCGTGGAAGTCGGTCATACGGCTCAAATCAGTTCATTTTAAAGACCGGATATTTTACTGGTTTTAGCTGCCGATTGTTAGCCCAACAGTAAAGGCCTTTGTCATCATAACAAAGGCCTTTAAAAAGTGAACTCAATAATGTTTAAGCTGCAATCAGGTTGCGCAGTACATAATGCAAAATACCGCCAGCTTTAAAGTACTCAACTTCGTTCAGTGTATCGATACGACAGAGTACTTTGAAGCTCTCAGTCGATCCATCTTCACGTTTTACACTCACGTCAAGCTGTTGATGCGGCTGAATCTCGTCTGATAAACCAGAAATAGACAGCTCTTCTTTACCGGTCAGATTTAAAGATTGTCGTGTTTGACCATCGACAAACTGTAGCGGCAAAACTCCCATTCCAACCAGATTAGAACGGTGAATACGCTCAAAGCTTTCGGCAATGACTGCTTTTACACCCAGTAAATTGGTGCCTTTAGCAGCCCAGTCACGAGAGGAACCCGTGCCGTACTCTTTACCTGCCACAATCACCAGTGGCGTGTGTTCCTCAGCATAACGCATGGCAGCATCATAGATCGCGAGTTTTTCACCGCTCGGAATATGCAGGGTGTTACCGCCCTCTTCGCCTCCCAGCATTTCATTTTTGATACGGATATTGGCAAAAGTACCGCGCATCATGACTTCATGATTGCCGCGTCGCGAACCGTAGGAATTAAAATCTTTAGGTTCAATGCCATTTTCTTGCAGGTAGCGACCAGCGGGACTGTCTTTCTTGATATTACCAGCAGGTGAAATATGATCTGTGGTGACCGAATCGCCTAGCACGGCCAAAATACGTGCATGCTCAATATTCTGAATCGGCTCAGGTGGCTGATCGATTTTTTCAAAAAATGGAGGATGCTGAATATAAGTTGAATCATCGGCCCATTCATAGGTTTTACTTTGTGGAATTTGAATCGATTGCCAACTTTCATCCCCTTCAAAAACATCTGCGTATTCCTTGTGGAACATCTCGGTATCGACTTTTTGCAATACTGCTGCAATTTCTGCACTGCTTGGCCAAATGTCTTTGAGGTAAATATCTTCACCATTTTTGCCCTGACCTAAAGGCTCGGCGGTTAAATCTTTGCGAATGGTACCAGCCAGCCCATAAGCCACAACCAAAGGTGGTGAGGCAAGCCAGTTGGTTTTCACCAGCGGATGGACACGACCTTCAAAGTTTCGGTTACCCGATAATACCGAGGCTACATTTAGATCATACTTCTGAATGGCCGCTTCAATTGGATCGGGTAAGGGTCCTGAGTTCCCAATGCAGGTGGTACAGCCATAACCCACCAGATTGTAGCCAAGCTGATCCAGATAAGGTGTGAGTCCGGCAGCTGCCAAATATTCGGTGACGACTTTTGAGCCCGGTGCCAGTGAACTTTTCACCCAAGGTTTACGTTGTAGGCCTTTTTCAATGGCTTTTTTCGCTAACAAACCTGCCGCGAGCATTACGCTTGGGTTAGAGGTATTGGTACATGAGGTAATGGCAGAAATGACCACATCGCCATGATGAAGATCATAACGCTGTCCATCGAGTTCAAAATGCGGCTTATCGGATTCATGATGACTTTCTTCAACATCTACCGCTGTACCACCGCCTTCATTTTCTAGGCGCTGTTTTTCAGGTTTGGCCGGTTGTAAGTTCAACTCGACAGCGGCTTGAAATGCTGCTGGAACTTTTGACAATACCACTCGGTCTTGCGGACGTTTTGGGCCAGCCAAACTCGCCTCAACACTGGCCATATCAAGTGTTAGCGTATCGGTAAATACAGGCTCATCACCAGTGTGACGCCATAATCCCTGCTCTTTGCTGTAATCCTCGACCAGTGCAATCCGCTCTGGATCGCGGCCTGTCAAACGCATGTATTCAAGGGTAATCTCATCGACTGGGAAGAATCCACAGGTCGCACCGTATTCTGGCGCCATATTGGCAATCGTAGCACGGTCTGCAAGCGGTAAATCTGCCAGCCCGTCACCGTAAAATTCCACAAACTTACCCACCACACCTTTTTGGCGCAGCATTTGCGTGACAGTCAATACAAGGTCGGTTGCGGTAATACCTTCTTTGAGTTTACCAGTCAGCTTGAAGCCAATCACTTCTGGAATGAGCATGGAAATGGGTTGTCCCAACATGGCTGCTTCAGCTTCAATTCCGCCTACGCCCCAGCCTAATACGCCTAAACCATTGATCATGGTAGTATGCGAGTCGGTTCCGACCAATGTATCTGGAAAGGCATAGGTGTGCCCTTGTTCTGCGTTGGTCCATACGGCTTGCGCCAGATATTCAAGGTTTACCTGATGACAAATACCAGTACCCGGCGGTACAACGCTGAAATTATTAAAGGCCGATTGTCCCCAGCGTAAAAATTGATAGCGTTCGCCGTTGCGTTGCATCTCAATTTCAACATTTTCTTCAAACGCATCGTCTGTGGCAAAATGATCGACCATTACCGAGTGATCAATGACTAGATCGACTGGTGAAAGCGGATTAATTTTTTCCGGATCACCTCCTGCCTTGGCCATCGCTGCACGCATGGCAGCCAAATCGACGACAGCCGGAACACCAGTAAAGTCCTGCATGAGCACCCGTGCAGGTCGATATTGAATCTCCTGCTCAGAGGTTTTCGTTTTTTGCCAATCCACAAGTGCCTGAATATGGGCTTGCGTTACGGTGTGGTTATCTTCAAAGCGAAGTAGGTTTTCAAGCAGTACTTTTAGCGATTTTGGCAACTGCGCAAGATCACCCAATTGTTTTTCTGCCTGCGCCAGACTAAAAATTTGGTAATTACGACCTGAAACTTTTAATGTTTTTAATGCATTAAAACTGTTGATTTTACTATAGCTGGCCATGCGGTCATCCTCCGGTTGGCTATTTGTTTTTAAAGATTTTGTTTGATGTTTTTCTACTGTATGCCAGATTTGGACACACAGTGTTCAGTTTTGGTTATTGTTTTTAAGGATGTTGTTTTTTATTGATTTAATCGTAGCGCGTTCAGTGCATTTTGCCACATGACCGGCGCCAACTCATCTGCTGACAAACCGAGTGATGTCGCCAGTCCTTCTAAGACATAAGGTAAATTAACAGGTGTATTTCGTGTACGTGTCTGATTGGACTGCTGGCAGCATAACGGGGTCATATCGGGGCAATCGGTCTCCAGCACCAAGTGCTCTGCACCAACAGCCTGAACCACTTGATGCAGTTTTTTTGCGTTTGGATTGGTGATTTGTCCAGTGACGCCTAGTTTGAAACCAAGTTTAATGAGCGCTTTGGCTTCCTCCACCCCGCCACTAAAGGCATGTGCAATACCGCCATGTTTAAATTTGTGCTGTTTGAGCAGTTGGATCACATCGGCATGGGCTTTACGGATATGCAATAAAACGGGTTTATCATATTGCGTTGCCAAGTCGAGCTGCGCAGAAAAATAAGCACGCTGTTGAGTGAATATTTCAGGTTGCTTGTGCTCGCTTAAAAAGGTATCAAGGCCAATTTCACCGACTGCCACACAGGGCCGCTGTTTCAGCAATTGCTCAAGCCGATGCAGATCTGTATCGGTATGTTCTTTGATATAAAATGGATGCAAACCGGGCGCCAGATAACTTTGAGGCGCCTGATCGAGCTGATTGATTTGATCATGTACACGGCATAGATCGTCGAAGCGCGAAGCCACAAAACCAATCAGAACCAATGCCTCAACACCACGTTCCTTCGCCCGATAAGCCAGCTCCACGCGATCCGGATCAAAATCCGGAACGTCAAAATGCGTGTGCGTATCAAACAGGCGATGCATCTAAAAATATCCTTGTATTAACGCTGCCCTTTGGCTTGAGGTAAATATTCGGGTTTCAAAATACCGCCGAGTTGTGAGTATGGAATCACCAAGCGCGGTAAACCAACCGCATATGGGCCAATTTCATATTCACCGTATTGCAAAATAAGTCCATCATCGCCGAGTAAGAAATTATCCGAAAGCTTAAATTTCCACGCCTGCTCATATTCGTCTACCGATGTCGCGAGCTTCGATTCAATCACCCAAGCTTTAAAGGCCTCGTGAGCTAACTTTTCTAGCGCTACTTTTTGCTTGGCTAACAGTAAGTCATTCAAATGCAGTCGTTTCTGCTGTTTTAAATCGAAATTATAATATTCTTGCATGGCTGAGCCATGAGCTCCCCCCAAGTAACTACTGGTATTGAGTACAATTGTGGCGACTGGTTGCTGCGATTTTAAAATTGAGGGCTTGATCATCAGATTCAACTGATGATTCGCACTTAAGGTTTTCATTTCGTTGTCTAAAGCAACAAATGAACGCACATAGGGTTTAATTTGCTGTTCAAGGGTAATTTGCTCTGGTTGCGCGCCCGTTGCGGCACTGGCAGCGCCGGTTTCAGGCTTTGCCGCGCTATCACCAGCTTTGACCGACTTGGATATTTCAAGAATACGCGCCAAATTATTTAAAATTTCTGCATCAATCTGTTGGTCGATCCATGGCATATTACTTTGCAGGCGTTCGATCTCGAATTCTGGACAATTATTGCCGTCACATTCTGGTAAATCTGCATTCAGTTTTACCGTTTTTCCTTCGATGGCCAAGGCCTGTGCCTGAGTGGATGAATCGGTGGCCGATGCTGCTTTTGCAGCGTCTTCTGCTGCTTGCTTAGGCTGACAAGCCGCCAGAGCCAGTGTGCTTCCCAAAATGGCTATCCATGCATTCTTCTGAAATCGCAACATACGCAATGCCTTACACATTTATTTACATATATGATGATGCTAATCCAAGCCACTGCGCTTTGACCAGCATTACTTAAAATATCTATACAGAGTTAAAACATATCTCGATAAATAGCTGGATTCAATACCGTCTTGGTTTGCTGTGCAGTAAAATACAGATCAAACTGATCGGCGTGTTCTGAAATCTCGCTGGCACGATAGTGCAAACCAATGCCCTCCTGATCAAAGAACAAATCGGCCTTACGCCAGTCGAGCTGTTTTGGTGCTTCTTTTTGTATGTCTTTCGGCTGTTGGCTGCGCCATTTTTTGTAGGCTGTCTGTACCCATTGCTCAAATTGTGCTTGCTGTTTTGGGTGAAGAATATCATTCACAGCAATCATACGTTTGCTTTTACGATCGGCCACCATAAAGTAATAACGATTCTTTATGGTAATTTCTTCTTGTTTGGCATTGAGTCCAATTTGTAACAGCACATACTGGTTTTTTTGATAAGCGATTGCACTACTTACCTTAAGTTCATACGGTCGATTGCGTGAGTATTGTGCTTGCCATTGTTTAGATTGTTTCAGATATTGCTTTAACACTGCATCCAAAGTGGGCGGCGTGATTTTTTTCTTGAGCTGCTCATTGATCACTTCTGCAATCTGTAGATCAATCCATTGTTTCAGCCATGGATCATTGGTCTTCAGCGTTTGAACATCCAAACGGGCACAGGTCGATGAAGACGAACACTCAGGCTTTGGCACCTGAAGTGCAGTAGACTGACTCTGTATTGGAGCAACTTGTATTGTTTTGCTTGGCGTCTTCGCTGGAACTGCTGGCGGTTTTGGTGCAGCAGCAAACCACAACCATATACACAGTGCGGCAATGATGCACAAACAGAGACCTAACAGCCAGATGTATCGACGCATATGCGCGACTCCTGCAAACCCAAAGCTGTACTCTAAAAGAAAAAACAGCGCCTGTTTAGACGCTGTTTTTTACATTATTTAGTGTTCTCGTGTATTTCGGAACTGGATATCAGGCCAGCGTTCCTGCATCAGTTGCAGATTGACCCGACTTGGTGCCAAATAAGTTAGGTGTCCACCACCATCGACCGAAAGTTGATCGTGAGCTTTTTTCTTGAATTCATTAAAAATCTTTTCATCATCGCAATGCACCCAACGCACGGTGTTCACGCTGATCGGCTCGTAAATACAATCGACTTTGTATTCTTCTTTTAAACGATATGCCACCACATCAAACTGTAGCACCCCTACTGCCCCCACAATCAGATCATTACTGATTTGTGGCATAAAGACCTGCGTTGCGCCTTCTTCTGACAGCTCTTTTAAGCCTTTTTGCAACTGCTTAGATTTAAGCGGATCTTTAAGACGTACACGGCGGAACATTTCAGGCGCAAAGTGCGGAATACCGGTAAAATGCAGTTTTTCACCACTGGTAAAGGTATCCCCAATCTGGATGGTACCATGGTTGTGCAAACCAATAATATCGCCCGGCCAAGCCTCTTCCAAATGCTCACGTTCGCCTGCCAAAAAGGTTAGTGCATCTGAAATCCGCACGTCTTTACCCAAGCGCACATGATTCATTTTCAGGCCTTTTTCATATTTACCCGAACAAATTCGCATAAAGGCAATCCGGTCACGATGTTTCGGATCCATATTGGCCTGAATCTTAAATACAAAGCCACTAAATCCTTCTTCAGTCGCCTCGACGGTACGCTCTTGGGTAGGATGTGCTTTTGGTTCTGGTGCCCACTGAATAAAGGCATCCAAAACATGATCGACTCCAAAGTTGCCAAGTGCGGTACCAAACAGTACAGGTGTTTGTTTACCTTGCAAGAACAGCTCACGGTCTAACGGTTCGTTGGCCATTTGTACCAGCTCTAAAGATTCTTCAAAAGAGGCCCAAGCCAGCTCACCCACTTTTTCACGGATATCGGCGTGATCATAGCCATCACGAATTTCAATATCGGTAATGGTCGAACCAAAGCCCGCTTTGTACACATAAAGCTTGTCTTCAAGCAGGTTATATACACCTGCAAAGTCGCGTCCCATACCCAGTGGCCATGTGATCGGTACACAGCGGATATTTAAAACGCTTTCAATTTCATCGAGTAGCTCAAGCGGTTCGCGAATTTCACGGTCCATTTTGTTAACAAACGAAATGATTGGCGTATCGCGCATACGACACACTTCCATCAGTTTAATGGTTCGTTCCTCAACCCCTTTGGCACCGTCAATCACCATCAGCGCCGAGTCGACAGCGGTTAGAGTACGGTAGGTGTCTTCCGAGAAATCTTCGTGTCCCGGTGTATCCAAAAGGTTAATGGTGTGCTGCTTGAATGGGAATTGCATCACCGAGGTGGTAATCGAGATACCACGCTCTTTTTCCATTTCCATCCAGTCGGAGGTTGCAGAGCGATCTGATTTACGGCTTTTGACCATACCCGCCACCTGAATGGCCTTACCCCATAACAGCAGCTTCTCTGTCATGGTGGTTTTACCCGCATCGGGGTGGGAAATAATTGCAAAAGTACGTCGTGCGTTTACTTCACGCGCAAGTTGTTCTTTAAACATGAAAGATGTCTTCAATCTAAATTCAGCAGGCCATCAAACGTACGTCCGGCACAAGACTGAAATGTGGGAATTCGAAATTGTCGCAATTGTAGCAGATTTGGCAGCTAATTTAATGCTTGTTGATATCTTCTAGGTTATCCACAGAAGAATCTATCCATAAGGTATTGCATGCGTACTACAATGAATGAACTGTCTGAAAATCGGCTGTTGCCACTTGAGAGATTAACTGCGCTACAGGCATAGGCCTGCCCAGCAAATAACCTTGTAGCTGATGACAGCCGAGTCGAATTAGAATGTCGGCCTGTAACTGAGTTTCAACACCTTCAGCTGTCACATACAACCCGAGTTTTGTCGCCAGATGAATAATACTGTCTAAAATGACCTCTTCTTTGGAACCGTTAGTCAAATGAATAATAAATCCACGGTCAATCTTTAATTCATCTACTGGCAAATCTTTTAAGTACAGAAAACTCGAATGGCCTGTACCAAAGTCATCAATCGCAATTCGGATTCCCAATGCACGAAGTTGCTCAAAGGTCGAAATACTCAAGTCGATATGCCGCATCGCGGTTGACTCGGTAATCTCGATCGTCAGGTGATTGGGCCGGATGCGGTATTTTTTGATTAAGTCTTGTAGTGTCTTGACCAGATGTTTATTTTCAAACTGAATGGCCGATAAATTGACTGCAATTGGATATAACGCTGTACCTTGTGTTTCCCACTCTTGTATTTGCTTACAGGCTTGCTCGAGTGCCCAGTAACCCATCGGAACAATCAAGCCAGTTTTTTCAGCACCATCGATAAACATATGCGGGCTAAGCAGTCCAAAACTAGGATGCTGCCATCGAATCAATGCTTCAACACCACAAATTTTAAGCGTGGTGTCATATTTGGGCTGATAGAACAACACAAATTGTTTTTCTTCAACAGCCTTATACAGGTCATTAATTAACTTGGATTGACTGCGTGTTTCATTTTGCTCACTCGAATAGTTAAAAATCGAGTAGGTATTCCGGCCTTGATCTTTGGCCATGACCATGGCGATATCGGCATTAATGAGCAAATCTTGCATGTTGTGACCATGTTCTGGATAAATCGCAATCCCAATACTGCCCGAGATATTAATTTCTTTACTGGTGATCTGGTAGGTTTCTTGCAAATGCTTGAGAACATCTTCTGCGATTTTTGCAACTTGGCGGGTTGTTTTATTTTCGATAATCAGTAGGAACTCATCACCTCCAATCCTGAGCAACTTCCCGTTTTCATCGAGCTGCTCTTGAATGCGATTGGCCACCTGAATCAGTAATTGATCACCCACATGGTGGCCAAATGCATCATTGATCGACTTAAAGCGATCTAGATCCAGATATAAAAATGCAATTTTTTCATGTTGCTGGTGCGGGTCTGCAAATCGGTCTTTAACATAGTCCATCAAAAACAAACGATTGGGCAATTTAGTTAAATTATCATGTACAGCTAAGTTGGCCAGTTCGCGGTTGAGTTTAAGCAATGCCTTATTACGCTCTTCAAGACGCAACTCCAACACGGCCACGCAATAACCCGCCACCAATACCAAACTGGTAATAAAAATAATTGTAAATAATAGCAAGTCATGACTGGTCTGATTCAGCGCAGTGCCGCTAGTCAAACCTTTATCGATAAACATCGTGGCAGTCATGCCGGTATAATGCAAACCGACAATGGCAAGTGCCAAGGTGGTTGCGGCAGCAAGTTGCAGGTAGACTTTACTTTTTTGCGCGTTTTTATATTTAAAGATCAATAAAAAGGCAAGTCCTGACCCGCTAATCGCGATCAATACCGAAAACACCACCAATAACGGATCATAGTCGATGGTGTAATGTTCGAGTATCAGTCCCATCATGCCAGTATAATGCATACCGGAAATGCCCAAGCCCATAAGCACCGAACCAATCACCAGACGTGCAATTGGCAGGGTTTCACGAGTAATTAACCAGATTGCAAAGGTCGATGCCACAAAAGCAATCAGATAAGAAACCAGCGTTAAACTCGGATCAAAATAATATGGTTTGGGTAAATGGCAAGCCAGCATACCGACAAAATGCATGGCCCAGATCGCAAGACCAAGGACCAGACCACAGCCCAGCATAATGATCTTTTCATAAGGTAAATAACGTTTTTTAAAAATTAATTGTTGCAAAGAGATTGCGACAAAGCAGATTATCACCGCCAGAACAATAGAACCGATGACAATGGTACTGTCGTAATCAACATGTTCCATAAAGGACTTCCATGATTATTTATTAAACTGCTTGCTGTTTTTAGAGTGTTAGGCAACAACAACGCATCATTATTATTGTTAATCCGACCCACACGATCACTTATGATTCTAACATTAAAGCGCTTCTTTACTATTCGTAAATCCACCTTTTTTTATTTTAAAAATCAATGAAATAAAACACGTTATTTAATTATTATTATGAATCAATTCACATTATCTAATTAAAAAGGTAAAAAAAATCCCGTCTCAAGACGGGATTTTTTTACCAAAAAGAAAAATTAGTTTTTCTCTTTGTCTACGATTTTGTTGGCTTGAATCCACGGCATCATTGCACGTAATTTCGCACCTGTTACTTCAATACCGTGTGCAGCATTTTGACGGCGACGCGCAGTCATAGAAGGATAGTTCAACGCACCTTCCTGAATGAACATTTTCGCGTATTCGCCAGATTGAATACGTTTAAGTGCATTACGCATCGCTTCGCGAGACTGTTCGTTGATTACTTCAACGCCAGTTACGTATTCGCCATACTCCGCATTGTTTGATACCGAGTAGTTCATGTCCGCAATACCGCCTTCGAACATCAAGTCTACAATTAACTTAAGTTCGTGCAAGCATTCGAAGTATGCCATTTCTGGTGAATAACCCGCTTCAACTAAAGTTTCGAAGCCCATTTTAACCAGTTCAACCGCACCACCGCAAAGTACCGCTTGCTCACCGAACAAGTCAGTTTCAGTTTCTTCACGGAATGAAGTTTCGATAATACCGGTACGGCCACCACCAACACCAGAGGCATAAGACAATGCAACGTTACGTGCATTACCTGAAGCATCTTGATGGATTGCGATCAAATCAGGCACACCTGAACCGCGCTGAAATTCAGAACGAACTGTATGGCCTGGTGCTTTTGGTGCAACCATGATCACGTCAAGATCTTTACGTGGAACAACTTGGTTGTAAAGAACAGAGAAACCGTGTGCAAATGCTAAAGTTGCACCTTCTTTGATGTTTGGCTCAATCACATCACGGTAAAGTTGTGACTGGAACTCGTCCGGAGTCAAAATCATCACCAAGTCAGCTTGTTTCACAGCTTCAGGCACTTCTGCAACTTTTAAGCCAGCATTTTCAGCTTTTTTCCAAGATGCTGAATTTGCACGCAGACCAACAGTCACGTCTACACCAGAATCTTTTAGGTTTAGCGCATGCGCGTGACCTTGTGAACCGTAACCAATAATTGCTACTTTTTTGCCTTGGATGATTGATAAGTCACAATCTTTATCGTAAAAAATTTGCATCTGTTTTCTCCGCTAAAATACGTTAATTTGGTTTAAATACTTAATACTTTTTCGCCACGCGCGATACCCGAGACACCTGAGCGAACCACTTCTAAAATGGTATTTTCAGCTAAGGCATCAATAAATCCATCGAGCTTATCTGTCGTCCCTGCGATCTGGATGGTATACGTGGTCGGTGTCACGTCGACAATTGCGGCACGGAAGATATCCGCTGTACGCTTGATTTCCGCACGCGCTGAACCCAAGGCTTTAACCTTGATCAACATCAGCTCACGCTCAATATGTGCGCCTTCTGAAAGATCAACCACTTTGACCACTTCAACCAGCTTATTTAGCTGCTTGGTGATCTGTTCGATTTTGTGGTCATCACCATAGGTGGTCAGGGTTAAACGCGACAAGGTCGCATCTTCTGTTGGTGCAACATTCAAGGTTTCAATGTTGTAGCCACGTTGACTAAATAGCCCGACTAGACGTGAAAGCGCACCAGCTTCGTTCTCAACGAGTACCGAAATAATGTGTCTCATTAAATGCGCTCCCCTTTAGAAATCCACATATCACGCATCGACTGACCCGCAACCAACATTGGATAAACGTGTTCAGTACGATCAACCATGACATTGATAAACACACATTTATCATTGATGGCCATGGCCTCTGCAAGCTTAGACTCTAACTCATCGGCATGATCAATCTGAATACCAACATGACCATAGGCGTCCATCAGCTTGGCAAAGTCTGGTAAAGACTCGACATAAGAGCTTGAATGACGGCCTTCATAGTTCATATCCTGCCACTGTTTAACCATCCCGAGGGCACGGTTATTGAGGCACAGAATCTTCACGTTTAAGCCATATTGCTTACAGGTCGAAAGTTCCTGAATACACATCTGGATCGACGCTTCGCCTGTAATACACACCACGTGCTGATCAGGACAAGCCAGTTTGGCTGCCATCGCATACGGCAAGCCAACCCCCATGGTGCCAAGACCACCCGAGTTGATCCACTGACGCGGACGCTTGTACTTGTAATACAGTGCGCCAAACATCTGATGCTGCCCAACGTCTGAGGTGATAATCGCTTCACCATCAGTCGCTTTATAAAGCGCCTCGACCACCTGTTGTGGCTTCATTTCACCGTTTTGCGCGGCTTGATATTTCAATCCGTGAACTTTACGCCACTCATTGATTTGCTCCCACCACTCAGCCATCGCTTCTGGGTTTGGCTTCGACACATTCAGCTGCTTGAGCTGTGTCAGCATTTCCTGAAGAACTGGCTGTACCGCACCCACAATCGGGATATGCGCCATAATGGTTTTTGAGATGGCCGCCGGATCGATATCAATATGAATGACTTTGGCATTTAAACAGAACTTGGCCGGATTATTGGTCACACGGTCATCAAAACGTGCACCAATTGCCAAGATCACATCGGCATTATGCATGGCCATATTGGCTTCATAGGTACCGTGCATGCCAAGCATACCCAAGAATTGCGGATCATCACCCGGAAATGCACCCAAGCCCATCAAGGTATTGGTTACAGGGAAACCCAGCACACGTGCCAGTTCTCGGAGCGATTCAGATGCATTGCCTTGTACCACACCACCACCGGTGTAAATCACCGGACGCTTAGCGGTTAATAGCTCATCTACAGCTTTACGAATTTGACCCGAATGGCCGCGAGAAGGTGGCTGATACGAACGCAGCTTGACCTTTTCTGGGTATTCATAGGCAAATTTTTCAGCAGGATTAGTCACATCTTTTGGAATATCAACTACGACCGGACCAGGACGACCCGATGAAGCGATATAAAATGCTTTTTTAATAATTGCAGGAATTTCACTTGCATGACGGACTTGGAAACTGTGTTTGACGATTGGACGGGAAATTCCCACCATGTCTGTTTCCTGAAACGCATCTTCACCAATAAGATGTGACGCAACCTGTCCCGATAGAATGACCATCGGAATAGAGTCCATATATGCAGTTGCAATTGGAGTTACGGTATTGGTTGCCCCTGGGCCAGACGTGACGAGTACAACACCAGTTTTTCCGGTTACACGCGAATAGGCATCAGCCATATGACCAGCTGCTTGCTCGTGGCGTACCAGATAGTGATTGATTTTGTCTTGTTGAAAGAGCGCATCATAAATATGTAAAACTGCGCCGCCTGGGTATCCAAAAACGTGCTCAACGCCCTCATCCGCGAGTGCGCGAACGAGCATTTCACCACCAGATAAAAGTTCCAACGTGATTCACCCTAGTCTTTATCACTATTTATGGGAGGCACAAATAGTGTTCATTCATTTACTGTCTGCATTGTTATAGCACACATAGTTCCAAGTTTTTGCTGCAATAGGAAAAATTTCTGAGCTCACAACCGTTTGAGTTGTTACAGCATCGTAGAAGAACTGTTGGGATAAACAGCACTTGGACAAAATCATTTTCTCGGCTAGAGAAAATGTCCATTGCAAACCATGTCATTTAGTCGAAGGGTGATCGAATAAATGCATATAAAACTAAAGCAAGCATTTTTTATGTTTCGTCCTACAAAGTCAAGTTTTAAAGTACATTTTTTGGCATTAATTTAAACCTGAATAATTTTTAAACAGTTTTCGCAATCATCTCCTGCACAGGATTTATTTTCGCTCTCGATCAAATATGCTATTAATACTCGATATGATGCATGGTCGAGTGCGCTGAAATGCAAAAAATAAAACAAAATCACCTTTCAATCATGATGTCCTTAGTGCTACTTAGCGGCTTTGCTTTTACGACTAACACGCTTTACGCCCAAAGCTATTATAAGTGGATCGATGCTCAAGGTTCGACCCACTACACCAAAACGCCACCGCCCAAAGGTGCAAAAAAGCAAGGCAAAGTAGATACGTACAGCTCAACATCCAGCACCTCTGCTGCTACATCAAGCCCTACGACACCGCCAACACCTACAGCCACATCATCACTTGGGAGTAATTCAAGCCCTGCCAGTGCGCCAGCCACCGCACCTGCTATCTCTAGCGAATCATCAAAGCGCGACATCACTGATCGCAGCAACCCCAACATGAAAACACCGGCTCGCACAGCGTCAAGCAGCACTTTTTAAACGAGGCCTGTTCAATTATTTTCAGATCGCTTTGCAAGTTTTTACGCATCTGCCTGAAAATACCTGCCCACATGATTCACTTCTTTATGGGTTTTGCGCTATGCTGTGCAGCAATATTTTTTAACTTCATTTTGTTGTTGCCAATACATTTATGACTACCGCACACATTGACGCCGAATATCAAGCCAATGCGATCGAATCTCAGGTTCAAAACGACTGGGAAAACCGCAAAGCATTTAAAGTCGCAGACACTGTTGAAGGAAAACATCGTTATATCCTGTCGATGTTTCCATATCCAAGTGGCAAACTGCATATGGGTCACGTGCGTAACTACACCATTGGCGACGTGATCAGCCGTTTTTATCGCCTCAAAGGTGAAACGGTACTGCAACCTATGGGCTGGGATGCGTTTGGTCTTCCTGCCGAAAATGCAGCTATTGCACATCAAGTCGCACCGGCAAAATGGACGTTTGAAAATATTGCCTACATGCGCGACCAACTGAAAAAACTCGGTTTATCGATTGACTGGGACCGCGAATTTGCCACCTGTACACCAGAATACTATCACTGGGAACAGTGGCTCTTTGTGCAGTTGTATAAAAAAGGCCTGATTTATCGCAAGCTCTCTACCGTCAACTGGGATCCGGTAGATCAAACCGTTTTGGCCAATGAGCAGGTTGAAAATGGTCGCGGTTGGCGCTCGGGCGCTTTGGTTGAAAAGCGCGATATTCCGATGTATTACTTCCGCATCACCGATTATGCACAAGAACTGTTAGATGATTTAGATACGCTCAAAGATGGCTGGCCGCAACAGGTCTTGACCATGCAGCGTAACTGGATTGGTCGCTCAACGGGCATGGACATCACGTTCCCATCGGCTAACCCAGAAATTTATGCCGATGCTTTAACAGTTTATACCACACGTGCCGATACGCTGATGGGTGTGACCTATGTAGCGGTTGCCGCAGAGCATCCAATGGCGCTTAAAGCAGCCGAGAATAACCCTGAATTGGCGGCATTTATTGAAGAATGCCGTATGGGCTCGGTTGCCGAAGCCGATTTGGCCACCGCTGAAAAGAAAGGCATGTCGACTGGTTTATCGGTTAAGCATCCGGTCACAGGTGAAACCCTTCCGGTTTGGATTGCCAACTATGTATTGATGTCGTATGGCTCTGGTGCTGTGATGGCTGTGCCTGCTCACGACGAGCGTGATTTCGAGTTTGCCAATAAGTTCAATCTACCGATCAAGCAAGTGATTGATGCCAAAGGCGCAGATGATGCTGAGTATTCGGTAAATACGTGGCAAGAATGGTACGGCTCTAAAGATGGAATTCTGGTCAACTCTGGTGAGTTTGATGGATTGCAATTCCAAGCAGCATTTGATGCATTCCTTGCAAAATTAGAACCACAAGGTTTAGCAAATTCGAAAGTTCAGTTCCGTTTACGTGACTGGGGTGTATCACGCCAGCGCTACTGGGGCTGTCCAATTCCGATGATCAACTGCGATAGCTGTGGTCAGGTTCCGGTTCCAGAAGAGCAGTTACCTGTGGTATTACCGACCGACGTTGTTCCAGACGGATCGGGTAATCCACTCAATAAAATGCCTGAGTTTTACGAAACGACTTGCCCATCGTGTAGTGGTCATGCGCGCCGTGAAACCGATACTCTCGATACTTTTGTTGAGTCATCTTGGTATTATGCACGCTATGCCTCTCCTGACTTTACTGGCGGAATGGTCAAACCAGAAGCAGCGCAAAGCTGGTTACCGGTCAATCAATACATTGGTGGCGTAGAACACGCGATTTTGCATTTGTTATATGCGCGCTTCTTCCACAAACTCATGCGTGATGAAGGCGTGGTTCAAGGCGATGAGCCGTTTACCAATCTACTGACTCAAGGCATGGTGCTGGCCGATACATTCTATCGCGAAAGCGAAAGTGGCAAAAAAACCTGGTTCAACCCTGCCGATATCTTGCTTGAACGCGATGAAAAAGGCCGTATTGTCTCTGCCAAATACAGTGGCGACGGGCAAGAAGTGGTGATTGGCGGACAAGAAAAAATGTCTAAGTCCAAAAATAATGGCATTGATCCACAAGCGATTATTGATCAATACGGCGCAGATACTGCACGCGTGTTTATGATGTTTGCTGCCCCACCTGATCAATCACTCGAATGGTCAGATGCAGGCGTAGAAGGTTCTAACCGTTTCTTAAAGCGTGTTTGGCGCCTTGCGACTGGATTTTTGGAAAAAGGCTATGCGCAGGCACCAATTGCTGGCGAACTATCTAAAGATGCACAAGACTTGCGCCGTAAAACGCATGAAACCATTCAAAAAGTGGGCGATGATATTGAGCGCCGTCATGCATTTAATACCGCCATTGCAGCCTTGATGGAATTACTCAATGCCACCAGCAAATTTGAAGTTCAAACTGCTGACGATGCTGCTGTTGCGCGTGAAGCCATTGAAACCTTGCTGACCTTGCTGGCACCATTTGCACCGCACTTGAGTCAGACCTTACTGGCAGAATTCGGCATTGATTTAATTGCAGCACAATTCCCAACGGTGGATGAGTCTGCATTGACACGAAATACACAAACCATCGTTGTACAAGTCAATGGTAAACTTCGTGGTAAGTTGGAAGTGTCGGTCGAAATTTCTAAAGATGAGCTGTTGGCACAAGCCAAAGCGTTACCGGAAATTCAGCAATTTTTAACAGGTCCAACCAAAAAAGAAATTGTGGTGCCAAACAAACTGGTTAACCTAGTGGTTTAATTCTAACAAGCGTCAAGAGGAACAAGCATGCACTTAGTTCAACGTTTAGCAGCAGTTGTTTTAACTTTAGGTCTAAGTGCAGGCTTGGTCGGCTGTGGATTTCATTTGAAAGGAATGAATCCATCTGCCAGTCCGATGGCTTACACTAAAATTCAGTTGGCTTTACCAGCCAATACTGAGGAGCTAGAAAAGCAGTTGAGTGTTTATCTCACTGCGTCTGGCGCACAAATCAGTCAGGCCAATGATGCCTATGTGCTTCGTGTACTCGATTACACCCCGCGCAGACAGCTTCTGAACGGTAAACTCACTGAGGTGCTGTTGCGTTTGACTGTGACTTTCCAAATTGAAGATCGTCAAGGTCATGCGCTGACAGAACCAAGAACCATTACCGCAACACGTAACTATCAATACGATGTGGCAACGGTCAACACCGACAACCAGCAAGAGATTTATCTGAACCATATCATTGTCGATGATGTGGCACAGCAAATTGCTCGCCAGATTTCAAACAATCGTTTACCTCAGGTCACTACTCAGCCTTAAGGCTGTGTCATTCATATGAAACTGGATTACTTACAAGCACTTAAGCGGGTCGATGAGGCCCGTGGTGCTTGGATTGTTCACGGTCAGGAGCCTTTGCTCGAGCAAAATCTACTTGATGCCTTTCGTAAGAGCTGGCAGGCGCAAGAGATCGAGCGGCAGCGTTATGACATTGGCAGCGTGAGTGACTGGAAAAACGTGTTTAATGGTTTAAATAGCCTATCGCTTTTTTCGCAGCAACTGGCAATTGAAGTGCATGGCAACATCAAGCCCGATGCAAACGGTATCAAGCAACTCAAAAGTTACTTGCAGCACAATGAGCATAATCTGCTGCTGGTGGTATTGCCTAAACAGGATGCCTCAAGTCTAAAGTCGTCTTTTTTTCAAACGGTTGAAGCCAATGGCGTGATTGCGCATTTGAGCGCACAGTATCCACAAGATCGTCAGCGCATTCTGGCAAAAGAAGCAGAAAAAATTGGGATACAACTGGATCAGGATGCTTGGACATGGCTGATGCAACACCACGAGCATAATCTGCTTGCGGCTAAAAACAGTCTCATGCGCGTAAGCGATACCTTCCCCGACCATCAACTGATTCAAATTGAACAGTTGTATGCCTGCCTGCAAGATCAATCACGTTATACCACCTACGATTTAAGTGATGCCATGTTACGTGGCAATCTGGCGCAATCAGTCAAAATCTTTCAATATCTGATTGGTGCGGGAGAACCCCATAGTCTGATTTTGTGGACATTAAGCAAAGAAATGCGTCTGCTGATGCAACTCTTTGAGCAACCGCAAAATGCATTACAACTGGGAATCTGGAAAACCAAAGTATCGGATTATCAGCAGGCACTGCGTCGCTTAAATCCGCAGTGTTTTTTAAACTGGCCTGCCTTATTGTTACGTATCGACAGTGCCATTAAAGGCATGTCGGATGAAAACCCCGAGCACTTGATTTTACAGGCGCTGGCCGAATTATGTGGTATTTCGCTGTTTGCCCAACCAGCCTGATGAATGTATTTGATTGAACTAAATTAATAAAAATATTCACGTTTTATTCTCATTTCACTTCTATACTAGCGCCAGTCCTTCTTACTTTGCCTGTATCGCTATGCCTAAAATAAAACCATCTAGACTTGTGATTATTGCCATTGGTATTGTGCTGATTGCCCTTTTGGCTTGGTTCTTTTTGAAACCTAAGCAACAGCAACCGCAGTACATCACCGAAACAGCAAACTACGGTAATCTTGAAAATACGGTACTGGCAACCGGTACACTGGATGCCACCAAACTGATTAGTGTCGGTGCACAGGTATCTGGTCAGGTGAAGAAGATGTACGTTCAGTTGGGCGATGAAGTGAAACAAGGGCAACTGATTGCGCAAATCGATTCGACCACGCAGGAAAACAGTTTAAAAACCGCAGATGCCAATATTCGTAATTTAGAAGCTCAGCGTTTACAACAAGAAGCCAATCTGAATGAGGCACAGTTGGCATATCGTCGTCAGCAACAAATGTTTGCACAAGATGCCACGTCTAAAGCCGAACTTGAATCTGCCGAAGCCAGCTACAAAACGGCTCAAGCTCAGATTAAAGCGATTAATGCGCAAATTGAATCGGCTAAAGTGACGCGTTCGACGGCACAAACCAATATCGGTTATACCCGCATTGTGGCGCCGACCGATGGAACGGTAGTGGCCATTGTGACGGAAGAAGGTCAGACGGTAAACGCCAACCAGTCAGCTCCAACGATTGTGAAAATTGCAAAATTACAGAACATGACGATTAAAGCCCAAGTCAGCGAAGCCGATATCATGAAAGTGGAAAAAGGCCAGCAGGTGTATTTCACAACTTTAGGCGATGACAAAAAGCGCTATGCAACACTACGTCAGATTGAACCGGCACCAGACTCAATTTCTAGTGAATCCACTTCATCTAGTAACTCATCTAGTTCAAGCAGTAGCACCGCAATTTATTATAACGCCCTGTTTGATGTACCCAATGAAGATGGCAAATTACGTATTGATATGACAGCTCAGGTCTATATTGTTTTAGATTCGGTCAATCATGCCTTACTGGTCCCGTCTTCTGCCTTATCGACACGTTCAGCAAATGGTCAGGGTCAATCGAATCGTAATAAAAATGCTGCTGCATCTTCGGCGACAGCCAGCCATAGAAAAGACAAAACTGATGCACCTAAACTCGAACGCCTGAACTTAACCGCAGAGCAAAAGCAGGCAGTCGAAGCAGGAAAAGCCACGCTTAGTGTGGTGCGTGTATTAAATGCAGATGGTACGGTGCAGCCAAAACAAGTATTGATTGGTATTAACAACCGAGTCAGTGCACAGGTCTTGGCAGGGCTTAAGGCAGGTGATCAGGTGGTGATTGCTGACAGTGCAGATACCTCAGCTGCTAACGCCAATAGTGGTAATCGTCGTCGTGGACCAATGGGATTCTAAGCATGACCAAACAAGCTTTGCTTGAAGTCAGCAATCTGGTACGAGAGTTCCCTGCTGGCGATAGCACCATACAAATTTTAAAAAATATTGATCTGACGATTTACGAAGGCGAACTGGTGGCAATTGTCGGCCAGTCTGGTTCGGGTAAATCGACCCTCATGAATATTTTAGGCTGTTTGGATCGACCGACCAGCGGCAGCTATAAAGTGAGTGGGCAAGAAACCGGAAAACTTGAACCCGATGATCTGGCCAAGCTCCGCCGTGAATATTTCGGATTTATCTTTCAGCGTTATCATTTGCTCGGAGATTTATCCGCAGAAGGCAATGTGGAAGTTCCAGCAGTTTATGCAGGCGTTAATCCAGCCGAACGTAAACAGCGTGCAACAGCACTGTTGACCGAATTGGGACTGGGCAGTAAAACTCAGAATCGCCCAAGTCAACTGTCGGGCGGTCAACAACAACGTGTCTCGATTGCCCGTGCGCTGATGAACGGCGGCGATGTAATTTTAGCCGATGAGCCTACCGGTGCTCTCGATTCGCATAGCGGTGTCGAGGTGATGCGGATTTTGCGTGAGCTCAATGCAGCAGGTCACACCGTGATTATTGTAACGCACGATATGCAAGTGGCCAAAAATGCCACCCGAATTATTGAGATCAGTGATGGCGAGATTATTGCTGACCGCGCCAATACTCCTGAGTCCGCCGCTACACAAAAAGCTGAACCAGATCCTGATGCTGCACCCGCCCTTGCGCACAAGCAGAGTAAAAGTCAAAGTGTGTCATCTTGGCGATCATTTTTAGATCGCTTGTCTGAAGCGTTTCAGATGGCGCTGATTTCGATGAATGCACACCGCATGCGCACCTTTCTGACCATGCTCGGGATTATTATCGGTATTGCATCGGTGGTCACTGTGGTGGCGCTCGGAAACGGCTCACAGAAACAGATTCTGGAAAATATCAGCAGTCTGGGTACCAATACCATTACGGTCTTTCAAGGTCGTGGCTTTGGTGACAACTCCAAAACCGCCAACTTTAAAACGCTGGTTCCAACAGATGCCGATGCCTTGGCAACTCAACCTTATGTTACAGCAGTCTCGCCGATGGTGAGTAGCTCCAAAACCATTCGTTATCAAGAGAATGAAGCCACCGCCACCATCAATGGTGTAGGAAATGACTTTTTTGGCGTGCGTGGCTTAACCTTTAAAGATGGGCAAAGCTTCGATGCAGTCAGCGTGCGGGATCGCTCGCAAGATGTGGTGATTGATACCAACACCCAAAAGCAGTTTTTTGCAGATGGAACCAACCCGATTGGGCAAGTGATTTTACTGGGTAGCGTACCGGCTCGAATTATCGGCATTATCGAGCCGCAAAGCAGCGCAATGGGTTCAGATGATAGCCTGAACGTCTATATGCCCTACACCACTGTGATGAGCCGTATGCTGGGTCAGTCGAATGTGCGTAGCATTATCGTTCGTATTAATGATCAGTATTCCACCAGTGCTGCTGAAAATGCCATTGTGAACTTGCTTACCTTGCGACACGGTCAGCAAGATATTTTCACCATGAACAGTGACAGTATCCGTCAGACCATTGAAAAAACCACCAGCACCATGACGCTTTTGGTGTCTGCCATTGCCGTCATTTCACTGGTTGTTGGGGGAATTGGGGTTATGAATATCATGCTGGTTTCTGTGACGGAACGAACTCAAGAAATTGGGGTACGCATGGCGGTTGGTGCGCGCCAAAGCGATATTTTGCAGCAATTTTTAATTGAAGCCATTCTGGTGTGTTTAATCGGTGGTGTGCTTGGCGTATTACTGTCCTTGGGATTAGGTCAACTCATCAACAAAGTTGCCGCCGGGAATTTTGCAGTGGCGTATTCAACCACCTCGATTGTTGCGGCTTTTGTTTGCTCAACCCTGATTGGTGTGGTCTTTGGTTTCTTACCCGCCAGAAATGCTGCTCAGCTCGATCCTGTTGCGGCCTTGTCTAGAGAATAAGAGGAGCTCTCATGCCATCATCTAAACTTACTACGCTGTGTGCCATGCTCGTTGCCTCCTCGACGTTGGTCGGTTGTGCTGCAATGGTGAAAACACCCTATCATGCACCCGCTGTACAAACACCTTCGAGCTTTCAATACGACAAGACCCAAGCCACATCAAATTATGCCAATTATGCCGACCGCTGGTGGACATTATTTGGCGATACACAGCTCAATCAACTGGTCGATCAGGTGATTGCCAAAAATACTGATTTGGCTGTTGCAGGTATTACACTTCGGCAGGCTCGATTAAAAGCTGGCTTGGCTGCAGATCAGCAAGGCCCACGCGTTAATTCAAGTGTTTCGACCAGTCAGAATATTGACGTCAACTCGGGTGATAGAAGTTCAAATGGCCTCTCGCTCAATGCCGGGGTAAGTTATGAGCTGGATTTATTTGGTAAATTGGCGCGTCAGACCGAAGCAGCCAAATGGGAAGCATTGGCCACAGCGCAAGATTTACAAGCGACTGCACAAACCCTGATTGGCACCACTACGAAGCTCTATTGGCAACTGGCTTACTTAAATGAAAGCTTAAGTACCGCACAACAAAGCTTGGCCACCTCTGAAAAACTATATAGCTTGGTGAATACCCAATACCAAGCAGGTGCTGTTTCCGGGCTGGATTTAACACAAGCCGAACAATCGGTCCAAAGCCAAAAAGCCAACTTAAGCCAGATCCAGCAAAGCTTGGTAGAAACCCGCACAGCGTTGACTGTACTGTTGCACATTCCTGTACAGCAATTAAATATCCAAGAACCACAGCGCTTGCCTCAGGTCAATTTACCGCAAATTCAAGCGGGATTGCCGGCCAGCATTTTGTCACGACGTCCGGATTTACGTGCAGCTGAGTTGAGATTACGCGAAACCTTGGCAACTAAAGATGCTACCACGGCCAGTTATTATCCATCGATCAGTCTAACGGGAAGTTTAGGTTCAAGCAGCACATCACTCACAGAGCTGATTAAAAACCCAGTGTTGACGCTTGGTGCGAATTTGAGTTTGCCTTTTTTACAATATAATGACATGAAGAAGAATATTGCCATTAGTCAACTCGATTATGAAAAAGCCATTATTCAGTATCGTCAGACCTTGTATCAGGCTTTTGCCGATGTTGAAAATGCACTTTCTGCCCGTACCGAGTTGAATCAGCAAGTTCAATTTCAGCAACGAAATCTCGAACTGGCAGAGAAAGCAGAACGCCTGACCGATGTGCGTTATCGTAATGGCGCGATTGCGCTTAAAAATGTACTAGATCAGCAGCAAACAACGCGAACTGCGCGCTTAAGTTTGGTCAATACCAAACAAAGCCAATACAATGCCTATGTCACGCTCATGCAGGCACTAGGTGGCTCTCCAATTCAATAATAGATCCATAAAAAAGCCACTACGGTGGCTTACTTTTCTTGATCAAAATAATTTTCTGGATAAGGATCTTTTCCTCTGAGATTTTTTCGATATTTCATAACACTCATCAGAACACGATCATCAGTTAAAAATTATTATAAAAATTCTGCTTTTTAGGAGTACCAGAACCTGGTCTTTCAGATATTTTTTCTGATAATGATAAAAAATCCTATGTGAATTATGATAATTGAAGTAAGTTTAAGAACATATATTTCAACTATTTTAGCTACATGCTAAATATGAGTTTAATATAAAAATAGTTAAAATCTTTTAAACTATTTATGGCAATACTTCAAATTATAATCACTTAACATAAAATCTCTGTTCAAGCACCTACATCTAACTTAAAATTTATGTAATACGTGTAACATTATGACTTATAAAAAGATGATGAAAAAAAATCTTGTAATTTTTTTATTTTCAACTCTTGCTTTAAATGCCTGTGCAAAATCGACAGAAACCTCCACTAAAGCAGCTCAGCCTTTAGCCGAATTACAACAAAAAATTCAAAAACTCGTTGAGAAAACAAAAAAGAATATGATTTTTGTTGAGGGCGGAAGCTTTATGATGGGTGATTTTGGTCACGTCACACGTAAAGATAAATTACCCATCACTGGCCTTTATGCAACGATGCCTCTACATAAAGTTACGCTAGATAGTTTTAGTTTAAATGCGTATAAGACTACCTTTGATGACTTTGATATTTATACTGAGGCGACTGGGCAGAAAAAAATTGCAATGGAAGAAATTTCCAAAAAGTTACGCGTTCCGAATGCACCCGCAGGTGTGAGCTGGCAACAAGCACACGATTACTGTCAATGGCTAGGCCAACAAGTGGGGATACCAATGGCACTGCCGACCGAAGCGCAATGGGAATATGCTGCCAGAAACCGTGGACAATATGTCATCTATCCAACGGATAATGGTGAATATGAACTGGGACGAAATGTTTGGAGTGATGAACAAAGACATGAATTTACTAAATTTATGCCCGATATTCATGGAGTAAAAGTTCCGACACTTGGTCGGTTTCCTCCGACACCTTTAGGCCTTTATGACTTAGCAACTGATAGCTATGAATGGATGTCGGATTGGTTTGATCCCCAGTATTATAAACACTCACCAGAGAAAAACCCTCAAGGCCCAGCAACAGGAACACTCAAATCGGTTCGAAGTACATATCAAGTAGGTGCAGCAAAGAGCTTACAAATTGGGGGCAGTGTAACGACAATTTATAGAAGCGGTAAGGAAGCTAATCCTCAGTTTGATAAGGATGATAATTTATATCAAATTGTTAATCCTAATTTTTCTACAGCAGTCAGATGCGCATCGAACTCACCAAAACCGTTTATCTCAAATAAAAGAAGTTAAATGATATTTTATAAGCGATTAAATTTGTTCATTGATAAATACAGCTAACTCTAATCACTTAACATAAAGTTTCTTTTCAAGAATTCCTATCCCACTTAAAATTTATGCAATATGTGTAACATTATGACTTATAAAAAAATGATGAAACAAAATCTTGTAATTTTTCTATTTTCAACTCTTGCTTTAAGTGCCTGTGCAAAATCGACAGAAACATCCACCAAAGCAGCTCAGCCTTCAGCCGAATTACAACAAAAAATTCAAAAACTCGTTGAGAAAACCAAAAAGAATATGATTTTTGTTGAGGGCGGGAGCTTTATGATGGGTGATTTTGGTCACGTCACACGTAAAGATAAATTACCCATTACGGGGCTTTATGCCACCATGCCTTTACATAAAGTCACCCTCGATAGTTTTAGTTTAAATGCGTATAAAATCACCTTTGATGAATTTGATATTTATACTGAGGCGACTATGCAGCCAAAAATCAGTACTCAAAAAGTATCAAAATTTTTCCGTCAAGAAAATTCTCCGGCAGGCGTGAGTTGGCAACAAGCACACGATTACTGTCAATGGCTAGGCCAACAAGTGGGGATACCAATGGCACTGCCGACCGAAGCGCAATGGGAATATGCTGCCAGAAACCGTGGAGAATATGTCATCTATCCAACGGATAATGGTGAATACGAACCGGGACGAAATGTATGGAGTGATGAACAACGACAAAAAGTTAAAAAAACTGTTGGTGTGGATATGCCTATTCCTATTTTAGGAAGATTCCCACCCACTCCTTTAGGCTTTTATGATATGGCAACCGATGGGAATGAATGGATGTCGGATTGGTTTGACCCTCAGTATTATAAGCATTCACCAGAGAAAAACCCTCAAGGTCCAGCGACAGGAACACTCAAATCGGTTCGAAGTACTTATCAGGAGGCTGGTGTTATAGATCTAAAAATTGGCGGTAGTGTAACGACAATTTATCGTAGTGGTGAAAATCCTGAACCCAAAGTTGATGAATCAGATAAAGATTATCTCAACCCAAATGACATGACAGCGGTCAGATGCGCATCGAACTCATCAAAACCGTTTATCTCAAATAAAGAAAGTTAAATGACATTTTATAAGCTGTTAAACTTATTCATTGATAAATACAGCTAACTCTAATCACTTAACATAAAGTTTCTTTTCAAGAATTCATATCTTACTTAAAATTTATGCAACATTCGTAATGTTATGACTTATAAAAAAGATGATGAGACAAAATCTTGTAATTCTTTTAATTTCAAGCCTTTCGCTTAGTGCATGTGCCAAATCAGATGCTACTCAAAAAACTTCTACACCAGTAACCAAACAAGACCTTTCTTCTGAACAAAAAAAGCAATTACAACAATTGCTTGAGAAAACCAAAAAAAATCTGATCTTTGTGAAAGGTGGAAGTTTTAAGATGGGTGACTTTGGACCAGAACATAGTATTGATAAACTCCCATACGACAGTAATGGAGATAGCAAACCGCTTCATAAGGTCACTCTGCATGATTTTTATTTAAGTGCCACCAAAGCCACCTATGCCGATTTTGATGTATATACCGATGTCACAGGACAAAAACCTATTGGCAATTTTAACGAAGTAACAAAAAAATATCGTATTCCTTCTTCTGCAGCAGGGACCAACTGGCAGCAAGCTCGAAATTATTGCCAGTGGCTTGGTACGCAACTCAATTTAAAGATGGATTTACCGACAGAAGCACAATGGGAATATGCAGCCCGTAACCGCGGACAATATATTCTATATCCGACGGATAATGGAAAAATTGATAATGGCCGTAATGTCTGGAGTTTCGACCAAAGACAACAAGCTCAAGAAAAACTTAAAGTTTACAAAGATATTTCACTATTACGTCAGTTTCCACCAACACCATTGGGTCTATACGATATGATTACAGATAATTATGAGTGGATGCTGGACTGGTATGATCCCGAATACTACAGCAAATCTCCAGAGAAAAATCCTCAAGGGCCTAAAATAGGAACTTTAAAAGTAGTACGAAGTTCTGCACCAGCAGATGGACAACCATTGCAAACATTTACTGGCAAAACTATTAGTAGACATGCAATAGATCCGATGGCAGATCCTGAATTAGTCAAAGAGTCTAAGAATCAGAAATATTACTTTGATCTTAACTTAAACAATTCAGTTCGTTGCGCAGCCAATCCCTAATCATTAACTGTGTATCAGGTTATGCCTGATACACAGTCGGATATAACTCATCCTGCCCAAATGGTACTAATATCTCTAAATTTTATGCTATCAAAGATCGCTCCTCAAACCCAATTGGTATCCTCTTTTAATGTGAAAAAATTTCACTTAGGACTAATTATTTTAGGACTAGTGAAAAGTAAATCCCGTTTCTTCGATATATATCGAAATATATCAAAAGATTGACAACCACCCAGTATCGATAGATAGTTACGCATTCAATAAAATTTCGACTAAGAACTCAATTATATTAAGGTCTGTTATACCTGCAATCTTACAACAGTGGTTAAATATTTTATGAGATTTTTTCTAACTTTATCATTTATTTTTCTTACAGCATTAATCATCACATCATCTTACTTCATTAAATCAAATTTTTTTATTTTTACACACAGCAATTGGATAAAAATAAATAATTTTGAGATACTAGACTATAAAGTTTATTGTTCAAGCTCTCCATGGAGAAGAGGAATGGATAGAAGTGCTCGAGGAAATGTAAAAATAAGATATAATTACAAAAATAATATTTATGAATTTAAAAAAAATGACTTTTTAGTTTTATATAGGTTAAATTTTTTTGAAAACTGTAATGAATTAAAAAACAGAAACATATCTTTATTTAAAGAAATTAATAAGAATAATGAAGTTTCTGTTTTTATTTCACCAAAAACAAAAGAAGCAAAAGCTTTAATCCTTAAAAAGAATCTATCGTTTAGAAATTCATGGATGATAAATTTTATTCTTGAAATTCAGTTAATAATTATTGTAATTATCGGCTTAACAATATACTTAAGCTTGAGCTCTAAAAGAAAGTCTTAAAAATTTTTTAATGCTCTCTTTGCGGGTTCATAGCCATTACTAGCAGCTTTTTCAAACCAAAATTTAGCTTTATTATAGTCAGAATAAACATTAGCATACATATAAGCCAAATTATTCTGAGCTTCAGGTATACCTTTATTTGCTAATTTCTCATATAAATCAATAGCTTTTTTATTATCTTTTTCAATCAAAATTCCGTCAGAATATATATTTGCTAAATTAAATTGAGCCTCAGAAAGATCTTGATCTGCCGCCTTTTCATACAAACTTATAGCTAAATCAATATTCTTATTAACACCATCTCCTTTAATATAAGCATTTGCCAAGTTATATTGAGCTTTGGCATACCCTTGATTAGAAGCTAAATTATAAAAAAATAAAGCCTTAGATCTATTTTTTCCTACATAATAACCATTATCAAACATTAACCCTAGATTATATTGAGCTTCGGGAAAATTATTTTTTGCTGCTTTATCAAACCAATAATAGGCTCTTTCCTCATTCTTTTCAACTCCAATCCCTTTGAAGTACATTCCTGCTAAATCATTTTGAGCAATAGGTAAATTTTCTTCAGCTGCCAACTTAAAATAAGAAAAAGCTTTTTCATAATCTTTGGGAGTATCTTTGCCTAAAAAATATTTACTACCTAACTCATAAAATCTACTTGATTCATTTTGATAATTATTTTTTTTGACGTCAGATTTTGAACAGCTAATTGTACTTAGCATAGAAGAACTTATTACTAAAAAAATTACTAAATATTTTAAAATCATAATTTATCTCCTCCTGATTAATCTGCCCCAACTATGTGCCACTCTAACATTGGATTTATTTTTAATGTCTCTTGATTCTTCTTGTCTGCTAATTTTTCCTCATTCTTATCTAAAATATCTAGTGCATCAAATACACCTTGAGCAACCTGTTTGGCACTATTAGTTTTTCCGACTGTTTGGCCTAGTTGATCCCCTATTTCTTTTGACATATATTTTAAAGCTATTGAAGCGCCTGCGCATGTAAGACCAACAACTGAAGCTTTTTTAGGATCTAAACGTTTGATTGCGACTCTAGCACATTTTCCTGCAACAGCAAGCCCAGCTATTTCACCTGTTTTTTCACCAGCTTTAGATAATATCAATGTAGAAGATTTTGTCGCAAACTCTTCAGGATTTCTATCAACTACAGCTAATGTTATCTCTACTCCATCTGCAAAATTACCTGCTTTTGATCCTAATTTATCAATCTTACTACCAAATTTTTTAGTATCAAAAACTTTAGTGTGCTGATTGCCCTTAAAAATTCGACCTGTTTCAGGATTTTCTTTATAGAATCTAAAGTCTCTCATTTTTGATAATCTCTCCTTACTAAGGATAGGAGTATTTCTAGAATGAACAAGCCCCCATCTAAAATTATAGTCATCTATAACAGAAGTTCCATCTTTTAAATATCCTAAAATATCCGAGGTCTTTGCGGCTGCATCACTTGTAATTTCAAGATTTTCTCTAGTAAAAACCAAAACAGGTCTTCCATTTTGGTTTACTTTTTGTTGAGAGTCTTTGTTTTCACTGGTCATATCCATTACTCAAAAAATTAATTTAAACATTTGATTATTGATGATAATTACTTCTTAAATAATCTCCTTTTTCTTCACTTTCTTGAAAAAGTTCGACTTCTTTCAATATTTTAGGACTTATAAGAACTATTTCACGTACAAAATTATTTTCTACACGTAATATTGGCTTAAATTCTCCACTTATCATATTCATGACAGACAAAATTGGAAAATCATCTTTAGGACACCTAAATACTGCCTCACCATTTCTATTTGTTTTACATTCAATTAATATTTTATGATCATTACTAAGATTAAATTTTAAATTTTGAATAGGTTCCCCCAAAAAATCAATAAATCTTATATAGGTATTATCATCAATAGTTCCACCAAATCGATTAATATAGTAATACCAGTCATTACCGCCAATAATAATTTTAACTTTTTCTTGCTTTTGGGATTTAATTCTTTCAGTTCTTCCGTATTTATCAAGAAAGCCAGTCTTTACTTCTCCATTTGGATATAAAACTGAATATTTAACATTACCAAGTTCTGAGAATAAGTTATAAACATCCAACTTATTACTATAAGCATATTGAATACTTGGCAATTCAGGTAAGATATAATTGGATTTCTCCCCACCCTCAAATATATGCTGCCCAGCCTTCACCTCAAACTTTCCACCGGTAGTCGAAAAAACACCCGAATCATTCAGTTTAAGCTGCGAACCATTTACGGTTAAATTTATTTCTTTCGGGCTAGTGATATACACCGCCTCCTCCGTAGAAATGATCTGAATATCCTTCCGTGCAATCAGATCCGCCCCATCTCCCTGTGCCTGTAACTCGATCTTGCCCTTGCCGGCATA